>PWPY01000172.1 GCA_003558575.1 Desulfonatronovibrio sp. | reverse complement strand
TTAGCCAGACCAATGCCGTGTTCCCCGGAAAGGGTCCCGCCCAGAGCCAGGGCTTCATCAAAAATTGCATCTATAGCCTTATGAACCCTCTTCCATTCCTGGGCATCGCGTTTATCAGTCAAAATGGTGGGATGAAGATTGCCATCCCCTGCATGCCCGAATGTGCCAATGGTCAAATTAAATTCTCTGGCAATACGCTCCAAGGCCTTCATCATTGCCGGGATCTTTGACCGGGGCACGGTAGCGTCTTCCAGAACAGTGGTGGGGCGAACCCTGGCCAGGGCAGGCAGAGCGTCTCTTCTGGCCTGCCAGACTGCAGCCCGTTCCTGTTCACTTTCTGCCTGCCTGACATTAACAGCTCCGTGCTCTTTACATATATCCACAATCTGCGCTGCATCGTCTTCCACCTGGGCAGGATGACCGTCAACCTCAATAAGCAAAAGAGCTGCTGCCTCTGTATTCAGACCTGCGCCTCGAAAATTTTCCACGGTTCTTATTGTGAAATTATCCATAAATTCTAAGGTGGCTGGAACAATTTTGGCTGAAATAATGGAGGATACAGCCTGGGAGGCAGCCTGAACATTGTCGAATTCAGCCATCATGGATTTTATAGCCTTGGGAGGGGGAACCAGCTTGAGTATCAACTTTTCAAATACCCCAAGGGTTCCTTCAGAAGCGATCATCAGTCCTGACAGGTTGTAACCGGTAACACACTTGACCGTCCTGGCTCCGGTACGCACCAATTCTCCATTAACATCAAAGAAATCAATCCCCATGACATAATCCTTGGTGACCCCGTACTTGAGGGCTCTGAGCCCTCCGGCATTTTCAGCCACGTTTCCACCAAGGGTTGAGACCGCCTGGGATCCTGGATCAGGGGGGTACAGCAAACCTTTTGAAGCGACCTGGGTGGCGAATTTCGCAGTTATCAGTCCGGGCTGAACCACTGCGTAAAGATCTTCCTGA
This sequence comes from Desulfonatronovibrio sp., assembly GCA_003558575.1. Lineage (GTDB taxonomy): Bacteria > Desulfobacterota > Desulfovibrionia > Desulfovibrionales > Desulfonatronovibrionaceae > Desulfonatronovibrio. Next base: position 3,356 of record PWPY01000172.1, on the reverse strand, counting down.
TTAATTTCCAGTATTTTATCCAAAGCCGTGGTCAGACAAATTACTCCACCAGCGTGGGGAACAGTTCCACCTGACAGATTTGTTCCTGCTCCCCGAACTGTCAGCTTAAGGCCATTTTCATTACACAGCCTGACTATTTTTCCCAAAGCCTCTGAATCAGTTGGTCTGACCACTAAACCAGGGCTGACTTGATCCAGCACAGCTGAATCATAAGAATAGGCATGCAGATCAGCTTCCTGGGTCATGACATTTTCCTGACCTGCTATTTTTACAAATTCCTTTTCTAAGCTCCGGCTTGACATATAATTCTCCTCATTATCTTGAACCTTAAGTCTAATATAATTGTGGCAGGAAAACAAAACTCATTAATGTAACCACAATACCAGTGACTAAGCCGTAGAGTACAAAAGGCCAGAATGTCTTTCTGAGTATCAGGCCTTCTTTACCTGAAAGCCCAAGCACTGCGCATACAGCCACAATATTGTGAATACAGACCATATTGCCGAATCCTCCGCCCACTGCCTGGGCAGCAACTATAATCTGGTGCGGAAGATCAAGCTGAGTGGCCATACCCCATTGAAACTCTGCAAAAAGCAGGTTGGAAACCGTATTTGAACCGGTTATAAAAGAACCCAGTCCTCCAATAAATCCGGCAAACATGGGCCAGGACTGCCCGGAAATGGCAGCAATGGCCTCGGCCATGGACAGAGGCATGGATGGATACATATTAGGATTCAAAAGCTCATCCTGGATGCCTGAACCACGAAAAATGGAGACCAGGGCCACGGCAAAAAACAGGGCTATGGCCGGATTTTTCATGCGCACTATGGCATCTTTCCAGGCGCGTTTGACCTGCTCAGCCTTCATCTGATGAATAAAAATGGTCAAAACAGCCACAAGAATAAAGGGAATTGTTCCGGGCAGATAAAGAATGGCAATAGATCCGCTCACATCTTTATATCCCAGAATATTATTAAAGCTGATGGTTACCGACGACAGCAGGCCTTTGAGACCGAGTTCATCGATACGGGTCAGAACAAGAATCAAACCGATAAGCATATAAGGTGACCAGGCTTTAAACTGGCTCATGGAGGCTTTAAACCTGCTGCCTTCGCTGGCAGTCACTGTTCCTGACCACTCAGGATCCCAGGTCTTTTGAGAACCAAAGGTAAAAACGTCTCTGGGAACGGCGATGCCTTTTTTGGCCCCCCAGACAACTATCCCCAATCCCAGAAGTCCGCCGATAAGGGAAGGAAATTCAGGCCCAACAACCCAGGCGAAAAACAAATAGGGCATTACAAAGGATACTGCAGCAAAAACACAGAATTTCCAGGCGGCAAAACCATCAGACCAGGAACGAGCGGGCCCGAAAAATCTGGTTATGAAACCAAGCATGAATACGGGCAGAATCACAATCATGGGCAGGTGCAAAAGAGAAGACCATTGACCAACAACTACTCCAAATGATTCATAATCAGTAAAATTCAAAGCTCCTGCTCCACTGTCCACAGCGCCCTGAACAAGATCTCGCAGAAAACTCAGGCCAATAATTATGGGTGTGCCCACAGCTCCAAATGTTACTGGAAATGTATTAAAAGTCAGACATATAATGGCAGCAGCAAGAGGCGGAAAGCCAAGGGCCAGGAGAAGAGGTGCAGCTAAGGCTGCTGGAGTTCCAAAGCCTGCTGCTCCTTCAATAAAGGCTGTAAACAGATAGCCGATAATTATGGCCTGGACACGCATATCAGGGGAGATATCCTGCATTCCACTCTGAATGGTTTCCATGCCACCAGAATCACGCAGGGTCATGAGAATAAGTATTGCCCCGAAAACAATAACCAATATGCCTATGGCTGTAATAACCCCTTGAATGGACAGGGCTGCTACGTATCCTAACGGCATTTCCCAAAAGGTGATACCGGCCACAACAGCTGCAAGCCAGGACAGGGGCATGGCCTTGGTTGCAGGCCAGCGCAGACCAACCATAAGAATCAAAGCCAGAATAATGGGGAGAGCCGAAAAAATGGCCAAATATCCTACAGACATTAAATATTACCTCCTTCTATGGTTGATCACTATATATGGCCTGAAAATAGTGCACTAACAGGTCGTGCATGTCCACAAAAAGCCTTAGCAGTGTCAAGGGCTGAGACTTATGGTTGACATAAGGATTCTTAAAGCTACAGATTGATCCGGCTTTATTAATACTATTTTGAAAATATTTTCATAGGAAAAAAGTATGCACATTCAAAACATTTCAAAAAAACATACTCGTATCGGCTGGGTTGGCACTGGAGTCATGGGAGCATCCATGTGTTCTCATGTTCTTGATGCAGGGTTTGAAGTTTTTGTTTTCAACAGAACAAAAAATAAAACAGCATCTCTGTTAGACAAGGGAGCCATATGGGTAAAGTCACCCAGGGAAGTTGCTGAAAAATCAGACGTGGTTTTTACCATTGTGGGCTTTCCAAATGATGTACGTCAAACATATTTTGATGATAATGGAATAATGGAAGGCCTGCGGGAAAATCAAATATGCGTGGATATGACTACCACCAGCCCAAGCCTGGCCGTGGAGATAAGCAAACAGACTGATGCACGTAATGCTTTTGCCCTGGATGCTCCTGTTTCAGGGGGAGATGTGGGAGCCAGAAAAGGATGCCTGTCCATCATGGTGGGCGGCAACACCAAGGCTTTTGTTTCTGTTTTACCCCTGCTGAAACTTATGGGTGAAAATATTATTCACCAGGGTCCCTCTGGCTCTGGTCAACACACCAAAATGTGCAATCAGATCGTTATTGCCGGTACTATGATCGGGGTTTGCGAAAGCCTTGTTTACGCAGCAGCAGCCGGCCTTGATAAAACCAGAATGCTTGAATCCATCAGCAAGGGAGCTGCTGGCTGCTGGTCTTTGAGTAACCTTGCTCCGCGTATCTTGAGTGATGATTTTGCACCGGGCTTTATGGTTGATCACTTTATCAAGGATATGGGCATAGCCTTGGATGAATGCGCACGAATGGGAATCAAGCTGCCCGGGCTGGAACTTGTCAAAAAACTTTACGACAAGACCTCAGCTTCTGGATATGGCAGCAGCGGGACTCAGGCTCTGTACCAGGCTCTACGAGAAACAAACAATAAGAGAGGATAAAAGTTGTATTAGTAGGTAAAGCCTCAAGGGCACAAAAAAAGGGACTCGATATGAGTCCCTTTTTTTGTGCCCCATGGGCTTTAAGAAATGTTCCGGCAGCGACCTACTTTCCCAGGGGTAGACCCCAAGTATCATCGGCGCTGGAGGGCTTAACTTCCGAGTTCGGAATGGAGTCGGGTGTGACCCCTCCGCCATGGCCACCGGAACA
>PWPY01000213.1 GCA_003558575.1 Desulfonatronovibrio sp. | reverse complement strand
TTGGTTTTCTGCAGGACATTAAGGCTGTCTCTGGTCTGCCGAAGCTCATCTATGGTCCGGGACAGCTCATAGTTTCTGCGTCCAAGATCAAGATTAAGCTTCTGAATTATTTCAAAAGAAAGAACATTTTCCAAGGAAACAAGAAAGCTTCTGGTTAATGAGGTCAAAATCTCTTCTTCATCCTGGGAAAATTCAGATTCTGTGATCTTGGAACAAAAACCCATAATGCCAAAGTAATTTTCATCCAAGCTGAATACAATGCCGATATCTAAAGGCATATTCAAAGATCTTACTGAAAGATGATCCTCCTGGATGGACTGAACCTTGAAATCAGATAGTGAAAAACATGCTGGTGAAGGATAAAAAGACAGGATGAATTTTTTTATACTGGACTCATCCAGCTTATGCAGGTCTTTTGTTTTGTCCCCCCTTCTAACCATAATAAGACTGTCTTCGGACATATCAAAAAGCATCATAAAGCCGGACTTGGCGCTAAGTGTTCCCTGAGCCATAAGCAGAAAACTGTCCATAAGCTTTTTTTTATCAAAAATTCCACTGAGCTCTCTGGATGTTTCAGAAAGCGCCCTGAAATGAAATAGTTGTCTATCCAGATCAGTCTGGGCTTTCTGAGCATGAGCAAGGGCACTGGTCAACTGCTGATTTTTGGTTATAAGGTCCTTATTGAGCATTTTGACCTGCTCTGAAGAACGAGCGAGCTTCAGGGCATCCATAAACACTTCAGCCATGCTCAAGAGAAAATCAACCTCCCGGCCAAGAAAGTCTTCGCCGTTGATTTTGGCACCCAAACCAATAAAACCGTAACACTTGGCGCTCAACGTCCATTGAACTAAGGCCATAGTATTGCCTGGCCAGGGAATGTAATGACTGTCAGCTTCAGGCACTTCATTAATGCTCACTAACCTGACCTGTTTGGGCAGCATATCCTCCAATGAATCTAAATGGCTGAAAAATTTACTGTAAATCGCACTGCCGCTTTGTCTCAGTCCCTCCTGGCTGACATCATCAAAACCTCTGGCCTCAAGTTGTACGGATTTTCCATACTGCTCTAACTTAAGGACAAATCCTTTGGAAGCTCCCACAGCACCCAGGAGAATCAAAAGGAATTTTTCCAGAATTTCTTCCTGATCCTCAAGATGGGTCAGCTCCCGTATGGATTCATTAAGGATATTCAGTTGATAGGCCTGACGCTCTAAATCCGCCAGTCTTTTATGATGGGCTTCTTGCAAGTTATTATCTGAATTATTTGTTGTACTCATGAGGTCCGTCATGAACTTGAAATCTCACCGGTTTCAGAGTGAATCATTCAGTTATTCTACTGATCTTTTCCATAAATTCATTCAGTTCCGGTATTCGGCCCAGATGCGCGTACATAACCTGACCATCTCTTGAAACAATAATTGTATATGGCGTGTCTGGATTTCCGATATGCCCGTGGAAGTCATACTCATAGTCCTTCAGGATGGGATAAGGAGCATTCCAGGAACTTCTCAAATGTTCTATTTCCATAGCTGTGGAACCCGGGGCTATGGAAAACATGATCACTCTTTCTTTTAAGACTTCGTCCCTTGTTATCCTGTTAAAAAGGTGATTTATCTCTGCAGACTGGGCATGACAGACAGGGCAGTAAGCCCCTACAACCTCAATCAAAAAGAAATCTGCATCTAAATCTTTGAGGAGAAAACTATCTTCCTGCCCTAAGCCCAAATAATCTTTGTCTTTTTGTATATCAGGAGCCTGAAAAAAAAACTCCTCAAGTATCTCTCCAGTTTTTATGGGATTTCCACTTGAAAATGACAGAACAGGAATGCTCATGAAAAAACAGATGAAAAAACAGATGAAAATTTTCTTGTTCATAGTTTAATTCCTTTGAGCGGATAAATATCAGGTTTCAGATTTGAGATAAGTGAAAGCTTCTTCCTGGTCTTTAAAAATTTGAGCCATCTGGTTAATTCCAACAATCTGAAAAAACTTTTCCATGTTCTCTGATAAACCTGCAATGGCAAGGCGATACCCTTTATCATTGCTTTTGGTCAGGATCTGAATAAGCACACCGATACCAGCTCCGCTGACTGATGAGTTTTCACTAAAATGAAGTAAAATTTTCTCATGGCCTTTTTTTTCAATTTCATCATAGACGCTCATGAACATATCTTCATGGGAAGCATTAATATTTCCCTGGATGTCCACCACTGCGATATTGTCCTTCAAGGTCCAGGAAATCTCTTCCTCATTACTTTCAACCAGACTTAACCGTTCTTCAGCTCTTTTCAGGGCTGCATCCAATGCCTTTTTCTGTATGGGCTTGTTAATAAAGTCTGTAGCACTCAGGTTCATGGCTTCTATGGTGAGATCAACATCCCCGTGCCCTGTTATGATAATTACCTCTGTGGCCGGACTAATTTCCTTAATTTTTTTCAAAACTTCCAAACCGTCCATGCCCGGCATTTTGATATCGGTTATTACAATGGATGGATTTTCTTTCTGAAATATTTTAAGCCCCTGTTCTCCGTTCTCAGCTGTATACACTGTAAACCCATACACTTTCAGAAACATCTGAAACATGCTCAGAGTTGGTTTCTCATCATCTATAACCAGAATTTTACGCATAATTTACGATCTCTTAAATGTAGTTTTAAAAATAAATAATCTTTTAAACTGGGAAGTCCGGGACTCATTTTTCACCAATACCCACTAACTCCCGGGAACATAATGAATAAATACAACTCTATAAACTAATAAAATCACCCTTGGCTCTGGGGAAATAAATTTTAAATATAGTTCCAACTCCTTCAGTGCTCTGGATATCAATTTCACCTTCATAATCTTTAATAATGCCGTAAGATATTGAAAGCCCCAAACCCATGCCCATTCCTGTCTGCTTGGTTGTGAAGAATGGATCGAATATTTTTTCTCTCACAGACTCAGGCATTCCCGTTCCAGTGTCAGATATTGTAAGCACAACATGGTCGTCTTCTATACCTGTATTAATGGTTATCTCACCAGGCTCCACTGCCTTGCTTTCTTCCCGGCTCTGAATAATGGCATCCCTTGCATTGGTGATAAGATTAAAAATAACCTGCTCCAGCCTGTTTTTATGGGCCATTATGGGAGGAAGATCATCCTTCAGGTTAAGCTTGACGGAAATATTCTGCAATTTAAGCTGCTGCCCGGTAATGGAGAGCACATTATGAACAGGCTTGTTAATATCTGTCTTTTCTTTGGTAAAGTCTGATTTTCTGCCGAATTCGCGCAGATTATTAATTATCTCCGTAGCCCTGTCCACCTGAACACTGATTTCATGGCTGATCTGCTCCAGCTGTTCACTGGAAAGGTCATTATTTTCATACATCATACTCAGAAACTCGCTGCCCATCTTAATGGCATTAAGAGGCTGATTAAGTTCATGGGCAATACCTGCGGAAAGCTGGCCCAGACTGGTCATCTTGCTTGCCTGAATAAGCTGGGCATCCTTGTCAATCATCTCTGTTATATCAGTAGTAGCAACAATAACCGCATCCTTGTTTCTATAACGGCTTCTGCAGGCCTCAACATTTGTATAAAACGGAACCTGCCCTTTTTTGTAATGAATGGCTTTGGCATATACAAAACTTTCATCTTCCGGGTTGGCTTCAAAATAAGAAATAAATTTATTTTTAAACTCAGGAGCCAGCTTGGTAAAAGGCATATTCACCATTTCATCCCTGGTATAGCCATAGGTATTTTGAGCACTGGGGTTGGCATCTATTATTATCAATGTCCCGCAACTGAGCACGAAAATTGGGGCAGGCCCACTCTTGAACAAAGAGCGATACTTATTCTCCGACTCCCTGACTCTGTTACGATAAAGCTTGATGCTGCGAACCATATTTTTGAAAGAATCTGCCAGTTGCTGGACTTCATCCCCCACTTTCTTTCTCTTGGCCATACAATCAGTACAGTATGAAGCCTTTTCCGGGAGGTGCTCACTGTCAGAGGAAACATCCATTACCCTGTCAACATGCCAGCAGGGCAAATCTGTATTGTAGTAGGCAGGGCAATGCTCCTCTCTGTTGTCATGGCCATCCTTAAACAGCGCCAAAGGCTTTAGGTCAAGATTACCCTGACTTATTTCATCTGCCATCTTAGTCAGCTGAGATACCGATTTAGTAATATATTTCGATAGCCAGTGGCTGATAAGAAAGACTATAACTACAGTGCCGAAAATAAAGCCAAGAAAAGTAATTCTTAACTTGTGAATAATCTGATGAATATGTTTTTCCTTGAGCCCCACCCTGACCGTTCCAATCTGATAAATTCCCTCCCAGAT
>PWPY01000349.1 GCA_003558575.1 Desulfonatronovibrio sp. | reverse complement strand
TTTCATGAACTGACTTCCAAACAGCACTGTTGTAAAGATCTAATACAGTGCTTGAAACGATGTTTTCCATACGGATATCAGTAGAGATCATTTGGATAGCTTTATCCTTTAATGCCTCAGCCTGTTTGACTTCATCTTGGGAAGCTCCGGTCAAATCAGCAATGAGGTCTTTTCCAGATTCAGTCTGAGGAGTGAGCAAAAGCCGGTCTCCCATATCCTGCATCAGAACGTCTGAGCCCTGGCTGCTGTGGGGATCAAGGCCCATTGATGTGCAGAAACATGTAGAGCACGGATTATTGCAGGCCAGGGTCAGAATCATTGTGTTGTTTCTTTTTTCCTGCCAGTAGACATCTAATCTTTGCTGGTCATGCAAGAATACCTGATCTAGAATTGAAAACGCTCTGGAGTCACAGGGACGCATATTAAGCAGGATTTTTGGAAAAGTAGCTGCTTGTACTTCATGGAGGATCAATCCTTGAGGATTTCTGGGATCATTGTGAAATTCCAGCATGTTCTGGGTCTGGGGAAAGAAAAAGTCTTTTGGGGAGAGGTCGGTGTTGGAAAAATTCCATGTCAGGTTGTCTGCTTTGAGTGCCGGTGCCCAGACAATTTTCGTCCCGTCCTGAACAGGGATGAAAACTTCCCCTTTTATAGAAATTATTTTCAGAAAGTTATTAAAATCTTTCTTGGGGATTACTTTTCTAATCATGGGGATCATCCTATGAAGCCTTCAGGGTCATTGAGGCTGAACTCAGTCAGGGGAAGACGCGCATCCAGTTTAAGGCCTGGAGAATAACCATACATTTTTCTGATATCTTTTTCTATCTTGCTGGTCAGTCTGCGCATTTTTATGCCAACAGGGCAGGCTGACTCGCACGCTCCGCAATCAGTACATCTTCCTGCACAGTGGAAGGCCCGTAAAATATGAAAAGTATGAACATCTGCTTCTTCAACTGTTTTGCCGCACCATTGGGGCCTTGCACTGTCCACAAAACATTCCCGGCAATAGCATAAGGGACACGCATCCCTGCAGGCATAACATCTGATGCAGTCTTTAAAGGTCTCAGTAAAAATTTTCCAGCGTTGGTCGTAATCCTTTTTTTCCCATGGAGAAGCAGTATTATCAATATTTCCTCCTCCTGTTTCAGGACCTGCTTCTCCGATCATCTGGTCATAAATAACTGGGTTGCGGTGGGTGCAGGTGTAACAATTGTCCCTTTTAAAGAGTTTTCGAGGAAATGTTTCTTTGAATCCTTTTCCTGAAGCAATGATTTTGTCCTCATGTTCCCAAAGTTCCTTAATTTCCCTGCCGGGAAATTTTGCTGCAATTTTTCTGTGGTCAAGCATGCCTGGAGAATTGATTCCCAGGATATGAACATTTTCTCTTTTAACCCGGTTTTCCCGGATCAGGCCTATTATGTTTCTCGTTACACAACCCTGGGCCACAATGGCTGTTGGCTCCTCAACTCCGATCAGGAATTTAGACTGATTCAAAACACAGAACCCTGACCATATAAGCTCATCCGCCTGTTCAGGAGACCTGGCAAAGCAGATTTGTTCCCGCATGGGAATGGTTCCTTTTTTATAGCCTATAACGCATTTTACCGTTTTTGATTCAAGAAGTTCACGCGCTATCTGGCGAATTTGAGTGGAAATGTGGTTCGTCATATTTTTCTCACTCCCTGGTAAGACTGAGGAATGATGTTTTTAACCATCTTTCTGGCTGGTCCGATTTCTGTTATGGAATCAACAATGTCCTGGGCAATTTCCTGAAAGCGGTGAGCTTCAGATGAACCCACCCAGCTCAAGCGAACCCTTTGGGGCTCAATGCCGATATACTCCAGAAGGTTTTTAAACACTGCAAAGCGTCTTCTGGCAATAAGGTTGCCGCTGGTATAGTGGCAGGTGCCAGGATGGCAGCCTGAAATCCATACCCCATCAGCACCCTGTCTGAAGGCCTGGATAATATACTCAGGATTCATCTTGCCGGTACAGGGTATCTTGATTGCTGTTATGTTTGGAGGATAGCTCAGACGATTGACTCCGGCCAGATCGGCTGCTGCGTATGAGCACCATTTGCACAGAAAGGCCAGTATTTTTGGCTGGAAAGATTTGTCTGACATAGATAATGGTTGGTTAAATATTACGGATTCTTCGCCGGTCAAACAGTGTCACCATGCGATATCCGGACTGGCTCCAGTCTTTTTTATTTAAGCCATGAGTTATGGTAAACAGCTACATAATGCCAAAAATAGTGGCTTAAGTACAGAGAGAAGAAAGTGTTATCAGGCTGGTGGCAGAAATATATGGCTGAAGGGTATTTTCAGTTAAGCTTACCTGTCTGTCTGTAGCCTTCATAAAGCACAACAGCTGCTGCAGTGGCCAGGTTCAGGCTTCGGACTTCACCCCAGATGGGGATTCTGATAAGGTGTTTTCCCTGTCCAACAATACTGTCCGGCAATCCCCAGGTTTCAGGCCCAAATACCAAAAGGTCTTGTTCAGAGAAAACATGATCAGTATAGCAGATTCCTTTTCGGGCACTGGTCATGATTAAACTGGAATCAGGCGAAATATTTCTTTTGAATATCTCCCAGTTATCCCAGACGTTGACAGTGACGTGGTGCCAGTAGTCTAGGCCTGCTCTTTTGAGATGTTTGTCATCAAGACTGAATCCCAGAGGACCCACAAGATTAAGCGTAGTACCGGTTGCAGCACACAGCCTGGCAATGGAACCTGTATTGGGGGGAATTCTCGGTTGGTATAAAACTATCTGCACAGAGTGAACCTGTTCATATTTGGGACTGATAACAGTTAGATATCAAAAAGCATTTCAAGGTCATCTCTGGTTAAACCCTTCCAGACATTTTGTCCTGGTATGACGGCTTCAGCCACACCTCTTTTCATATCCTGGAGTTTAAGTATTTTTTCCTCAACAGTATTCTCACAGATCATCTTGTAGGCAAAAACCTGTCTTGTCTGTCCTATGCGGTGGGTTCTGTCTGTGGCCTGACTTTCAACAGCCGGGTTCCACCATGGATCATAATGAATGACATAGTCAGCAGAGGTCAGGTTAAGCCCTGTACCACCGGCCTTGAGGGAGATGAGGAATATGGGGATATCAGGATTGTTGTTGAATCTGTCCACTTCTTCAAGGCGGTTTTTGCTGGACCCGTCAAGATAGGCAAAAGGCATTTTATTCATAGTCAGCCATGATCTGATGATATGGAGCATTTGAACAAATTGTGAGAACACAAGAACCTTGTGGCCGTCTTCTACAATGGTTGTGACCAGGTCCTTAAAGGCTTCAAACTTGCCTGATGGCAGATTATTGCTCACTCCAGGCATATCTAACTTAAGAAGTCTCGGATGGCAGCAGATCTGGCGCAGTTTAAGCAAAGCATCCAGGATGGACATCTGACTGGCAGCGATGCCTTTTTCATCTACGCGCTGCAGGACCTGTTCCTTGAGCTTTTTGGCCAGGGATGCGTAGAGATCCCTCTGTTCTTCCAGAAGGGCGCTGTAGTATACATTCTCAATTTTGGGTGGTAGATCTTTGGCAACTTCAGACTTAGTTCTGCGCAAAATAAACGGCTTTACTCTGGCCCGCAGATAGCTGAGGCTTTCTTCGTCTCCATCCTTGATGGGTTTGATAAAACCTTTTTGAAAGGCGTGCTGGGAGCCTAAGAATCCAGGCATGAGGAATTCAAATAAAGACCAGAGTTCCAGAAGGTTGTTTTCTATGGGTGTTCCGGAAAGGCACAGTCTGAAATCAGATTTGAGTCTGCGAACAGATCTCGCTGTAATAGTATTTGGGTTTTTTATGTTCTGGGCTTCATCAAGAATGATGCCGCTATATTCGTGTTCCAGAAGTTCTTCAAGGTCCCTTCGCAAGAGTGCGTATGTGGTCATTACCAGATCTGAATTCTTAATCTGTTTGAACATACCAGAACGCCTTGCACCATAGATGACCAGTCTCTTCAAGGATGGAACAAATTTTTGAGCTTCACGTTCCCAGTTGGGCAGAACAGAAGTGGGCACAATGACCAAAGTTGGTCCGCTCTTTTTCTTTCTTTCTTTCAGGAGCTGGATAAAGCACAGGGTCTGCAGAGTTTTTCCAAGCCCCATTTCGTCGGCCAGGATTCCACCAAAATGGTATTCATGAAGAAAGTTGAGATAGCTAAGTCCCTGTTTTTGATACGGTCGCAGTTCTGCATGAACTCCTTTGGGCTGATCTACCTGCCTAATTTCCTTAAATGAATGGATTTTCTCCCTTAATTCCGTCCAAAATGAATCTGCATGAACCTGTTCTATATCATCTAAGATATTATCCAAAAC
>PWPY01000071.1 GCA_003558575.1 Desulfonatronovibrio sp. | reverse complement strand
GTTGTTCTCATTGATTCCAGACCCAAACGCCCCCGCTACGACCGTGGGCATATACCCACGGCCATAAGCATTCCTGACAGCCAGTTTGATGAGCTTAAGCATCTTCTTCCTGCAGACAGGTCCGTCTTGCTCATCTTTCATTGCCAGAACTATGCCTGACCCCTCAGCCACAACTCCGCCTGGAAGGCGGAAGAACTGGGTTATACCAATGTTGTTGTCTATGCAGCCGGCAATGTAGAATGGGACAGCAGGTATATTTCCTGGACAATTGAAGATATCACTGAAACTGCACAGGTTGAAAAAGCTGAGGAACCAGCAGCGCCAACTCCTGTTTCAGACATTAAACAGGGCCCATTTGAGGGTTCAGTAGATACGGACTTTTTCAAAGAACTGATGGCCACTAATCCGCACAGTATTCAGCTCATTGACGTACGTTCTCAGCAAGAGTTTGGTGCCGGACACATTCCATCATCCACCAATATGACTGTTGATCAATTAGAAGCAAATATTAACAGTTTTACAGATGATAAGCCCATCATATTCATCTGCTCAACCGGAGCCAGAAGCGGAGAAGCCTTTTACATGTTTATGGACATGAGGCCTGATCTGGAAAATGTACACTATATTGATGCTGAAGTTTCATATTCGCCTGATGGCAGTTTTACCATAGAATAATCTGCCCTTCTTCATCACTTTCAGTTGACGGCCGGGACTGAAGCCTTATGATCTGGCTTCAGTTCCGGCCAGAAAAATATCTCAAACATCAAAAAATTATCAGGAATTTTGTCATGGATACAGTCAAAAAAATCTTTTTCCCGTTGTCCTTTCTTATGGCTCTTGCCCTGCTGATTTTTATCCAGCCGGCACATGCTGAAAGAACTGCCGGATGGTGGGATCATGCCCAAAGCGTTGCCCAGCGCGAAGGCTATAAAGTAATCACTACCGACGAACTCAAAAAGCTCTACCGGGAACAGCAGGATTTTACAATCCTGGATAACCGTTACACTTACGAACTAAGCAGCGGTTATCTTCCTGACGCCACCAACGTGACCTTTGACCTTTCCCACATGCAGAGCCTCCCAGCTGAAAAACGGGCTGAACTGGCGGAAGCTTTAGGTCCTGATAAAGACAGGATCATAATTACCTATTGCAGAAATTTCAGGTGAATTTTAAGCGGCATAGCTGCCAAATGGGCCGTGCGCCTGGGTTATACAAATGTTTATCGGTATACCGCTGGAATTGCTGCCTGGACTGAACATTATCCTGAATATATAGAGAAGTGATGAGCCAAAAACATACTCAATTGTGCTATCTTTTACTTCCCAGTGAAGACCAAATTAGGATTAAAGAAGCCTTGCGCCTTCTTATTTTAATTTTTTGGAGCAGGGATGGGAAGAAAGACTGGGAAGAACTTGTTTATACTTCTAAGTCTGTATGGATGTCATTGAAGGACATTAAAGATCTAAAGGTGTCTTCTCTTATCCAGGGCATTGACACAATCTTGAAAGACTACAGCCACCAGGATCTGAACCGTGAACTGGAAAATGAGTTTGTACGAATTTTTATTAATGACTTGAGCGGTGTTAGTGCTCATCTTTACCACTCATACTATTATAATAATGAAAAACTTCTTATGAAGGAGCCTGCCATAGAAATGAGCCGACTTCTGGAAATGGCTGGCATGGATATAGACCAGGGAATTTCAGAACCACCTGATCATCTATGCATTGAACTTGAATATCTTTATCATCTCTTGGATAACTCTGATATTCATGACGATCCAAATTTTCAGGATCATATCCAGAAATATACCCTGGAATTCATGCTCCCCTGGGTGGATGAACTCCAACGCCGCATACCTGAAACCCTTCCAGCCCTGTTTTTTTCCCAAACAGCCCTGGCCATGAACAGCCTGCTGGCATTTCTTGGCAAAACTGATTAACATTGTTTAATCACCTGATTAACTTTTCTTGTGTCCGCATGGATAGCAGCCTTTCACAATTAGCCTAACTGACTGGTTTTTAGAGCTTTTTAATTTCAATTATAAATGGCATGTACATTGCCATTGTATTATCTATAACACCATAAAATAACGTTGACTATTAAGCACTTTCTTACTCACTTGAAACGAGCTTAAGAATTTTATTCTAAGTAACTTAAACCGTTTAAGCAATAAATTCAGATATTATGGTTTTGTCATACAGATTGCTTCGGTCGCTTCGCTCCCTCGCAATGACAGGTGTTAAGTAACCACGTCAAGTGGCTGCCGGATCCTGTTCCGCCCGGGTGGGACGCTTAAAAAAATACCAACCAATAGCACCAGGAAAACCACATGTCCTCAAAAACAAAAAATGCAGACAAGTTGTCCAGAAGAAATTTCTTAAGCCTTGCAGGAGCAGGCCTGGCAGCGAGTATACTTCCTGGCACAGTAGAGGCTGCCCAGAAAAATCAGGAATTAGCCACAATGTTAGATATAGAAACATGCATTAATTGTGGGGAATGTGTCAGAGCCTGCCGAAAGGCTAACAGGAATAAATTTCCTGAACCTGAAAAACCATTTCCAGACATGACTCCTCAACAAAGAGTCAGGGTAGAAGACTGGTCAGAAAAGCGGAATGTTACTGACCGCCTTACGCCTTATAACTGGCTGTTTATTCAGACATCTAAGGGCAATTACAATGGCCTGGACTTTGAATTACATATTCCGAGAAGATGTCTGCATTGTCAGAATCCTCCATGCGCCAATCTCTGTCCATGGGGAGCTGCAGTAAGAGAGGTTAATGGAACTATCCGGATCAATGATAAAATCTGCCTCGGTGGAGGAAAATGCAGGGATGTATGCCCCTGGTTGATACCCCATCGCCAGACTGGAGTTGGGCTATACTTGGATCTTTTGCCCAGGTTCGCCGGCAATGGTATTATGTATAAATGTGATCGCTGCTATCAACGGCTGACCCAAGGCCAGCTTCCTGCATGTATAGAAGTTTGCCCAATGCAATTGCAGACCATTGGGCCAAGAAAAGAAATCCTTAAACAAGCCAGAGAGCTGGCAGAAGATATCAATGGATTTATATATGGTGATCAGGAAAACGGGGGGACAAATACATTCTATGTATCTCCTGTACCTTTTGATGTCCTTAATAAAAATATTGTCAAAGGACCTGGCAGCCCCCATCTTGAGCCTGTAAAAAACAGTATGGCAAATTCCGAATTTCTTACTGCAGCCCTGGTTGGAGCTCCCATTGCCGGTTTAGCTGCAGGTCTTTTAAGTCTCAAGGCTGACAAACAAAAAAGGAACAAATCATGATGAGTCAGAAAAACATAATTTCTCATCCATGGGAACGTATCATTTTCAAGTCTTCCATAACTGTGCTTATTTTGTCCGGTTTAGCCCAGATGCCCCTTTTTAAACGCTATTACATTGCTGATTTTCCAGGTTTTGCCTGGACTGCTGATTATCATTTCAATCATGTTCTGCACTATATTGCAGCTGCGGTAATGCTCTTCATCACTGCAAAATGGGCTCTAACTTACACCAAAAAAAGAAAAAACAAGATCAGGTTGTCCATAAGTGGAAGCATCAGGGTCAGTCTTTTTTTAATAATAATCATTTCTGGATTTTTCAGGGCAGTTAAAAATTTGCCGGAATTCTACTTCAGTCCGGTAACCACTACAGCCATAATCTGGATACATCTTGCAGCAGGTGCCATTCTGGGAATCATTGCCCTCTATGCCAGACTTGCCGGAAAAAACTATACAACCTCCTTTAAGTCAAAGGCTGACTTTCCAGCATGATAAATAATTAAAATTTACTTTTACATATGATTAATCACTTCTACATAGCTTGGAGTTCACCCTGGATCCATAACACCAACAAAAACCGTATGTTATCTGCTGCAGTATCAATTGGAATAAAGGTTGCTTGTGAAGACTTAGAGCGTACACCCTGATAAACAAACATTTCCGGGAGCTAAGGAGATCATTTTGGCTAACATATTCTTGGAAAGCATCAAAGAAGAGGTCAGGAAAAACTATATTGCTGTTTTTGAGCGCAGCTGGCCCGGCTGGCTAGCAGGAATCTTTCTGGCAATATTAGCTCTCCTGATCTTTATGTGGCACGGACCTTGGGGAATTACCGGCGGATACCGCAACTGGGGAGACTGGATATTATATGGACTTGGACTCCATGGGGAAAAGCCTCAGCTACCATGGTTAAGCGGGATGTCCATGAGCAATATTGGACTATTTGTAGGAGCCATGGCCTCAGCCCTCATGGGAAGGCAGTTCAAAGTCCGCATGGCGCCCCCTTATGAATACCTCAAAGGTATTGCCGGCGGAGCATTCAT
>PWPY01000126.1 GCA_003558575.1 Desulfonatronovibrio sp. | reverse complement strand
TTTCAAATGTTTCCTCAGGCATCCAGCCAAGTTCATACTTAATTTTATCAGCATTAATGGCATAGCGCCGATCATGACCTGGACGGTCTGAAACAAAGGAAATCAGCTGGCGGTAATCAGAAAATGATGATTTATCGCTATTCACAGCTGGTCGGGTACGATTAAGTATCTCACAGATCATATTGACCACATCAATATTTTTGAGCTCACAACGTCCACCTATATTATAGGTCTCGCCGATACGCCCCTTTTCAAGGATTAAACACAAGGCCCTGGCATGGTCATCAACATAAAGCCAGTCACGGATATTTTCTCCCTTGCCGTAAACAGGAAGAGGTTTCCCTTCAAGAGCACTCAAAATCATAAGGGGAATAAGTTTTTCCGGATACTGGTAAGGACCGTAGTTATTGGAACAATTGGTTATGAGTGCAGGGAAGCCGTAAGTTCTAACCCAGGACCTGACCAGATGATCTGCTGCAGCCTTACTTGCTGAATAAGGTGAACTGGGCGCGTAGGGCGTGGTTTCAACAAATGCCGGCTCATCTGGACCTAAATCTCCATAAACCTCATCTGTGGAAATGTGATGAAACCTGAATACAGATCTTTTTTCCTCATCAAGGTTTAACAGGTACTTTCTTGCTGCTTCAAGCAAAGTACAGGTTCCAACTACATTAGTCTGAATAAAGGCGGCTGGCCCCTGAATTGACCTGTCCACATGCGATTCAGCAGCCAAATGCATGACTGCACCTGGCTGATGCTGGTTAAAGACCCTGTCAAGCTCAGAATAGTCACAGATATCAACCTTTTCAAAACAATACCGGTCACTGTCAGAAACAGAAATCAGCGACTCAAGGTTTCCTGCGTATGTGAGCTTGTCCACATTAATTACGCTATGCTCTGTGTTATTAATTATATGACGGATAACTGCTGAACCAATAAATCCAGCCCCGCCGGTAATAAGGATTTTTAGAGACAATGTATTAGATAGGATATCCATTCCATACTCCAGTATAGTAAAAAATAAGGTAACTGTTCACCATGTTCCAGCAAGAAGACCTGGACCCCGGATCTGGTCCGGGGTGACGGTTAAAGCAAGCTGTTGCTCTTTACCGTCATTCCGGCGAAAGCCGGAATCCAGTGCCATTGAATAGCCACATTACGTATGTGGTGAATAGTTACAAAATAACTTCGTATTTATTCAGCTGGAAACTACTTAATCAGCCTTTTGCGCATGGCCCGGATGGCCAGAAAATAAAATACCAGGGCAAATCCCGTCAGATAGGCAATACTTATAAACGGGCTGGATTCCATTATACCCATGGTCAGCAGCCTGGTCAGTTCCACTAAGTGGTATAAAGGGGATATGCCAGCCAGATACTGCCCCCAGAAAGGTAACCCTGATACCGGAAAAAATGTCCCGCTGAATAAAAAAAGCGGAGTTACAACCAAAAACATGGGCAGGTTAAACATGTTAATGCTCGGGACAATCCCCGTGAAAAACATACCCATGGACCCAAAAGCCAGACCTCCCAGAAAACCCAGGGGAATCACAAGTAAGCCCCAGGGATAAACAACAAAGCCAAGCACTGAAATAATGAACAGGATTATGGTCGCAGCCAGCATTGACATGGTGGCGCCCCAGACTATTTCCGCGGTTATCACCTCTTCCAGCGAAAGAGGGGTGGACAGCATGGCATCAAAGGTCTTCTGGTAATACATTCGCACAAAAGAGGAAAACGTGGTCTCAAAAAAAGCGTTGAACATCACGGAAGTTGCCAGAAGGGCTGGAGCGATGAACTGGATATAGCTCAGGTCCTGCCCGGCATAGACAACATCTCCTATCAGACCGCTTAACCCGATTCCAAATGCGGCCAGGTAAAAAAGCGGCTCAAAAAGGGGAACCATGAAGTTCACCTTCCAGATACGGCGATAAACAATCAGATTTCTTTTCCAGACCGAGAGAAAAAGCAGGCTGAGGTCAAATCTTTTCATTCCCGAAGCTCCCTGCCGGTAAGGCGCAGAAACACATCCTCCAAGGTCCCGCTTCTGAAAAGACATTTTTCAGGGCAAAATCTTTCCCTGATCGCTTTACCCAGGCCTTCTGAGTCGTCAGTATAAATGATGATCCTGTTCATCAATTCTTCATGACGGATTTGCTTTTCTCTGATAAAGGTCTTGAGATCCTCACCCGGGTTTTCCAATTCAACCACTGAGGCCCCGGCATACTTGCTGATCAGCTCTTCCGGATTTCCTTCAACCAGAATCCGGCCCCGGTCCATAATAATAAGCCGGTCGCAGAGACTGGCCGCTTCTTCCATATAATGGGTGGTCAAAACCAGGGTCAGCCCCTTAGAGCGCAGATCCCGCAATTTGTCCCAGACCTGATGTCTTGACTGAGGGTCCAGCCCTGTTGTGGGTTCGTCCAGGATAATCAGGCTGGGATCATTAATCAGGGTCCTGGCCAGCATCAGCCTTCTAACCATGCCACCTGAAAGCTGGCTTACCTGTGCCTGCCTTTTGTGATTAAGGGCGAAAAAGTCCAACAGTTCATCGGTCCTGCGCACAGCTTTTTTCCGGGACATTTTGTAGTATCCCGCAAAAACAAGAAGGTTCTTTTCAACGCTCAAGTCTGGATCAAGGGTATTTTCCTGCTGGCAGACTCCGATTTTTGAACGGATCTCACGCCAGCCGGTCCTGATGTCCAAACCGAAAAGCTTCATGTTGCCGGAACTAAGGGGTGAAAATCCGTACATCATCCGAATTATGGATGTCTTGCCAGCTCCGTTGGGGCCAAGCAGGCCAAAGAATTCCCCTTTCTCCACCTGTAAACTGACATCTTGCACAGCAGTGAATGAACCGAATCTTTTGCTCAGATCCAAGGCTTCAATAACAGGTATATCTGCTTTCATCATACCTATATTTACTCCTCATCCAGGACTATTCTAATTTTGGTCAGGAGTTGGTTTGTTTGAAAGGTCTTGCAAATAAATTAAACTACCGCTAAAGGCAATATTATTATCCTTCAGGGAGAGGAGGATGTCAATTGAAGGCTACCTCAATATGGGCTTTGAGTTGATCGATCAGGATATGCATGGCTCTTGCAGTGAACTGCATAAACTCCAGAGCCTGGAGCAGGCAGACTCTGCCGGAAACAGGAAAAAACGGGTGAGTTCAGGTCCTTAATATGGCGCGGACAAAAATAAATAGCTGAGCTTGATATTTGAATAAAATTATTCAAAAGGGACTTGTTCACGGATGGTTAAATTTATAGCTCCGGGAGGGGAGCATGCGTGGTTCACTTAAAAAGAAGAAGATCAATCGCAGGGACAAAATTCAGAACTATCTGCTCAAAGTTATAAAGCCTTATGACTGGACTCTTTCTTTTCGCTTCATTGTCATACCAGCCATACTACTTCTTCTCGTAGCGTTGACTACATCCCTTTTTTTTGCACGCAGCATTCATATGTCATCCCAGGAGCATCTGACGGAACGTCTCCATCTGGGACATTCTCTTCTGAATAGTCAATTCAAAGAAAACTTCAGACTTATTGATTTCAGTGTGGCTCGTATTGCTGAAAACTCTGCTGTAATCCAGTCCTTTGCCGAACAAGATCTGCCTTTAATCAACAATCTAATCAAGCATGCCACGGACCCGATCAGACAGATGTCCGGCTTCAACTCTCTCAATTTCTGTACTTACTTAAGTTTAGACCATGAAAGTCCATCGTCTGGATGGGAGTGTTCTGTCAGAGACGAAACAATTGCACCTTTTATTGAACAATCCTGGAGATCTCATGACCAGGGCAGTGAGCTTTATGTTGGATCCATGGGTTTGAGCAGAATCACCATAGTACCTGTAGTTCAAGACATGAAAACTGTAGGTGTGTTCGCAGTCCGCATTTCTTTGAACTCGATATTGTCTAACCTTGACCTGCCAAGAGGAATGACCATGGTTCCGGTGGTCAGTGATGATTTTGTCGGCAACCTGAACCCCGCAATGACAAGTATGGATTATGCGGGCTGGACAGCCTATGATTCCAGTCAAGCTTTTACTTTGCTGCCATCCGAAAGTATAGACAGTACCAGTCGATTATCCCTTGAGCGCAATAACAGCTTTCTGCTTTATCCCCTGATGAACTCTTCCGGATATGAAATCGGAGGTGTCATCCTTGGAATTGATCATTCACTCATCACCAGTCACAATCAGGCTTACTGGCGGTATATCACCATTATTACCTTAAGTTTTGGCCTGGCAATAATTCTTATTCTTTTTATTAACCTGCTGAAGATCAAACAATTTTTCCAGAAGTTAAAAAGAATGATCATTGCTTCGCACAGCAATGATTTTTCTGATCGCTTTGAA
>PWPY01000338.1 GCA_003558575.1 Desulfonatronovibrio sp. | reverse complement strand
TACATCATCTAATGACCGGGATTCCTTCTGTTTGCCATGTTTGATGTTTATTATTGAATTAAACAAATTTGATGAAGTAACCGGCCTGGATAGAACAATATCCAAGTCCAACCCTCTAATCTGAGCTTCTGCCTCATCATAATTGCCTGCCGATGAAACAATAATACAAGTCTGCCTTGAAGCTCCAAGTTCTTGTTCAGCTTGGCGTACCAACCTTCCTGCCTTAAGTCCATCCATATCTGGCAGGTCACGGTCAATAATCACTGCATCAAAATGACAACCTTTTCTGAAAATTTCATGAACTACGTTTAAAGCCTGTTCACCGCTGAGCGCTTCCCTGACTTTAAAGTTCCATGATTCAAATATTTCCCTGAGTATCTTCCTGGATGAATCAAGACTATCAACAATAAGGACCCTGCACTCTGATAAATCACATGAATCAAAACTATAACGCTGCTCCTGTCCCACCTCAAATATTGCACTAAATGAAAATACACTCCCTTTATCTATCTCACTTTTTACCTGGATAGTTCCCCCCATGATTTTAATCAGGCGCTGACTGATAATCAACCCAAGCCCTGTTCCTCCATATTTTCTGGTAGTTGAGGTGTCAGCCTGGGAAAAGGCCTGAAACAGCTTTTTCTGCTGATCCGGGGTCATACCAATGCCTGTATCACGCACAGCAAAGCGAAGCACTGCCTGCTCATTTTCTCTGCTGATTACACTTATCCTGATTTCCACTTCACCTTTATGGGTAAACTTGACTGCGTTACCCATAAGATTAATCAGAATCTGTTTAAGACGCAGGGAATCCCCTACAAGAACCTTGGGAACATCAGGCTCCACTCGAAACAACAAAATCAACCCCTTAGACTCCACTGAATTGATAAAAAGAGTGGAAATCTGTTCCAGAAGCCGGTCCAGATCAAATTCGTGCTTATCCAGCTCCAATCTGCCTGCTTCAATCTTTGAATAATCCAGGATATCATTTATAATGCCCAGAAGCATCTTGGAGGAACTATCAATTTTACTCAGATAATCTTTCTGTTTTGGACTCAGGTCAGTGTTCATGGCCAGTTGACTGAGTCCAATAATGGCATTCATGGGTGTGCGGATTTCATGACTCATATTTGCCAGAAACTCACTCTTGGATCTATTGGCAGCCTCTGCTGCATCCCTGGCCTTTTCCATGGCTTCTCTGACTTTTTTGCGGTCTGCAATATCTCGCACACTTCCCACAGCATGCCACTTGCCATCCATCTCAAAAGCGGCCACAGAGCGCTCAACTTCAATCAAAGTTCCATCTTTTCTCCTTGCGGTAAATTCCATAACATTGTCAACCACGAGCCCGTGGCCAGAGCTGGCAAATTCTTGCATCCCCTGTTCAGCCTCAAGTCTGTCCGGCTCAGTAGCAACAAGGTCATGAATATTGCTCCCTAAAGACTCTTCTTCACTGTACCCGAAAAGCCTTTCTGCGGCCCTGTTCCAGAACGTTATAACTCCAGCAGAATCGATCATTATAAGAGCATCTAAGGAAGCCTGAGTCATGCTCCTTATTTCCTTTTCCTTACGCAGGATTGCTTCTTCATATTTCTTTCGATCTGTAATATCCTGAATAATACACCAGATCATTTCTTTACCTGAACTGTCTTTGATAAGCATTCCATTTAAAAGTACAGGGTATCTCTGCCCATTTTTTTTAATATACTCTTTTTCATATGGACCAAAATATCCTGTTTCTTTCAGGCTCTTAAGCTGATCCGCTTCCTGGGACTCATACTCCATGGGGGTAAGATCCCAATAACTTAAATTTCTGAATTCATCTTCATCATAACCTGTGCTTTTAAGAAGAGACTGATTAAAATCCAGCCACTGACCATTTTCAAAATCATTTAGACCTATGCCTATGGGTGACATTTCAAAAAGACCACGAAATTTCTGTTCATTTTCCTGGAGACTCTGTCTCGCCTCCACCTCTGTGGTAATATCCAATCCCGCACCCCTGTAGCCTGAAAGAATCCCTTCGCTGTTAAAAATAGGAACACCTGTTACCCGCTGCCAGACTATTGTTCCATCAGGCCTGACGCTTCTATGTTCCAAGCCTGAAAAGGACTCATTCTTTGCTGCCTTATCCAGAAAATAATCTATTACTCTTTGTCTGTCCTCTTCATATGCAAATTCAAAAGGAGAATTGCCGATTATTTCATCTATTGGTCTTTTCAGGACATCAGTTATCCTGTCTGTAACAAAAATATACTCACCATCCACATTGGTTTCCCAGATATACTCACCAGCGGCATTGGCAACATCTCTGAACCTCTGCTCACTTTGACGGAGGGCTTCTTCTGTTTCAATGCGCTCTGTTATATCCCTTGCAGCAGCATAGACATAATTATCATAAGGATGGGAACGCCACTCTATGTGTTTATAACTGCCGTCACTACACCTGTAACGATTTACAAAATTAAGGATATTCTTGTTATCATTGAGATTTTGCATAGCATTAATAGTCTTCTCAACATCATCTGGATGAACAAAGTCTAAAAACATTGCTCCTTCAAGCTCTGCTACAGAGTAGCCCAGTATATCTTCCCATGCCTTGTTAAGTTTGACAAAGCTGCCTTTTTTATCAGATATGCACAACAGATCCAGAGATACATTAAAAAAACCCTCCAGCTCTCTGGTTCTTACAGCAAGCTCTTCCTGGACCATTTTCTGTTCAGTAATATCTGCGATAAAGCCATGCCACAGGATTGAACCCTGCGGACCCGGCTGAGGAACAGCACTGCCCATAAGCCACTTTCTGGTCCCATCCTTATGGATAACCCGATACTCAGTATTCCATGGCGTTAGAGTTCGAGCAGACTCTTCTATGGATTCCAGCACGCCTTGAATATCTAAGGGGTCAATGGTTTCTATTACAGCAGTTGCATCCTCTTTAACCTGTTCAGGGTCAACGCCATAAACTACCTTCATGCCATCGCTGGCGTAAGGAAAACTTCCCTTTCCATCAGCATCAACCTTGTATTGATAAACCACACCCGGCACTTGCGAAGCAATTTTTTGCAGCCTTTCATAAAATTCCAAGGCCTGCTTTTGAGCTCTTTTGGTCTCAGTAATATCTCTAAAATAGCATAAGAAAACCATTTTTCCCTGAAACACGACATGCTTTACTGTAACCAGAAAATGACGCAATTCTCCTGTTTTGGTTCTGTGGAGTGTTTCAAAGTTATCTATACCTGTTTCAATAATTTTCTGAATATGCTCCTGCACCTCTTCAGGACTTTCTTTTGCTTCGTAATCACTAATGCGCAGTTTGAAAAACTCATCTCTGGTATAACCCAAATTTTCATGAGCTGCTTTGTTGAATTCAATGGGCAGGGAAGTTTCAGGATCTAAAAGAACAACTCCGTCGGGGGACAGTTCAAAAAGCTCTTTGTAAATATGTTCAGTGACCATAAGATCTCTCCAGGCTCGAAACTAACACCTTGTTATAAGTTGACTTATTATTGACATAAATGAGATAATTAAATGAATCAATTATTTTAACAAGGAGAAATACAAATGGCTGACAGGGCGTCCAACAACTTCGTGGCCGGATTGTTTCTGGCTTCTGCTCTGATTATCGGGGCCTGGATTATTGCTTCATCCATAAAGGACTTCAGGTCTTATGACCGCTATGTAAGTGTCAGAGGTTTTGCTGAACAGGAAGTTCCAGCTGATCTTGCCTACTGGCCCATATCATTCAGCACAGCCGGCAATGACCTTCAACTTATTCAGCAGGAATTAGACAAATCCGCTCAGAGCGTCTTTGAGTTTCTGGAAAAACATGGGCTTGGCCAGGCTGAAGTAAGCATTTCTGCGCCAAGAATTACAGACCAGCATGCTTATGGAGCCTCAGAACAACACAGACCAGCCAACAGATACACTGCCCAGAGTGTCATCACTGTTCGTACTGAAAAGGCCCAGGCTGTAAAAAAAGCAATGGCTGCAGCAGGTGAACTGGTATCAGCAGGAGTTGTCCTCATCCATTCGTATGAATTTCAACCAAGATTTGAGTTTACGGGCCTGGCTGAGATCAAACCTGAAATGATTGCCATTGCCACCAGAGACGCACGAAATGCTGCGCAACAGTTTGCTTATGACTCAGGCAGCAGTGTCGGGGCCATCAGAAGGGCCAATCAAGGGCTTTTCACTATAAACGACAGGGACCAGTTCACCCCGGAAATCAAGAAGGTACGAGTGGTAACCAGTGTAGATTATTTTCTTGAAGACTAACTTTCAGGTAATTATTTATCACGATCGAATAAGAAGACGAT
>PWPY01000245.1 GCA_003558575.1 Desulfonatronovibrio sp. | reverse complement strand
CTTTATGGGCACTACTGGGCAGGCTATACAATCTCCATAGTTGGGGATGAGATTGCCACGCAATTATCAGGTGCTGATAATAACAGGCATTTCAGCATGTTTCCAGGAGAATCGTTCAATTCCATTTTCTATCAATAACAATTCCTGTATTTATGTTTCCCGGTCTGACCCAGGTGAACTTTTCATCAATCTTTCGCTGATTCTGCGAACAACAAAATAGATTACCAGCAAAACAAATGCCAGGAATGTCACCCATGCATAGCCTTCCAAACCCACTTCAAGATAGTCTAAGTACGTGCTGAATCCATAAATCATGGAACAAAGAATAATATTCCAGACTAATGTACCGGAAAAAGTAAGAAAGAGAAATCTCCAGGCAGACATGCGGTAAAGCCCAGCCGGTATTGAGACCAGGCTTCGAAAGGTTGGCAGCCATCTTCCGAAAAAGACAATATAATCACCCCACCTGGAATAATAATAATCAATACCCTCCATGTCAGATGACTTAAGAAGCACCTTTTTCCCATGCTTTTTTACCAGCTCCAGACAGCGGTCTTGCCCTACCATTCTGGCAGTAATATAAATTACTGACGAACCTAAGCTCCCCCCAAAACTGATAAACAGAACAATCCATAAAGCTGAAAAAAAAGAATGAGTAATGGTATCGAATAAAATAAAAACAATAAATTCAGGTGCTGAAACAATACTCAATAAAAAACCTATGGTATGTGCAGTCATTAAAGAATTATAGACATAAAAATTGAGTATTGCAATTGCACATATTCAGGATTATCAGGTTATTATAATTTAAAATGTGTTTTGGCTCCTCAGAAGTTTCATGTAAATTTTGAAACAAGTAATCTGCTTATCTATTTTGTGAACCAAGACAGATATAGGTGAGCAGCAACACCACTTCAGTCGAAGCCTCAGTATTTTGCAGAAACTGTCTGAAATCAAATCAACAGATAACCAAGATTATGGGGAAAGCTATGGGCAATAGAAGGCAATACCTGAAAAAAGCAGAAGAAAACCTTTATGACAGTCTCAAGGCTGGGGAAACAAGCAGTGATGAACAGCTTAAAAACAAAATACTCAGAGCAATAAGTGAAGTGCAGGGAGCGCTGGAAATTATAAGAAACAGGGAAAAAAAGAAGTATCACCATGACATTGGCGAAGATGAAGATATGTGGGTGGGATAACTGACAAAATTATTGAACATCAAATGTAGCAGTTCATGCTGTCTGAGTTTTTTTCATGTAGCTTTTTTCAATGAGTTCGTAAGATTGAACAACAACATCTTTTCTTCTTTTTCCTTTAGTTGAAATCCTTGGAAAAAACTCTACTTCTGCTTCAATGTTATGGTATTTGAAAAGATTTATAATATGCGGAAAAAACTTTACGCCTCCATGAAATACCACAACATCTTTGTTCTCCAGGGACAGATTCTGGCCATCAATTGACGGATAGCTGATGCATACAGGGGTAACATCTGTCTCGGATTTAATTGCAGCTTCGAACAGCGCTCCTTTAAATGGCAAAACACCTTTGCCATCCGAAGTCCTGGCCTCAGGAAACAAGGTAACAACATACCCATCTCTCAGCACTGAAGTTATTCTTTCTATTTCCTGCCTCAAATTTGTGTTTTTCCTTCTTTCAACAAATAGTGTCCCCCCAAGTTTGGAAACATGGCCTACAAAGATTTTTCTGGAAAGTTCCACTGAAGATATGAAAAGCATGGGTCTGATGGCTGCCAGAATAAAAACATCAACATAAGAAATATGGTTAGCCACAATCAGGGTTTTATTGCCAAGAAAACGGTCCTGCTCATGATCTTTTATTTTTATACATATCCCCATTATCCAGAGAAGAATCGGGCTGAACATGGCGGTATTTTTACTTATACGGTCGAGCCTTGACCTGGGATCACGGAAAAAAATCAGTGTAAAAAGTGAAATGATCGTAAATATTATTATTAGATAAATAGACGCCAAAACCTTAAAAATGAATCTCATGCAAATCTACCTCATTATCAAGTAAGAAAAATTATGAACTGTAATTTTGTAAAAAAGAAAGGCAAACAAGGCAATGGAAAATATTTTCTTCAAATACCCAGTTAATGGCAGCAGGCTAAACAGGCTCAATCAAACTCATCTCTTGCAATACCAGACAGATTAACTTAAAAACATGTATCAGTTTACCCAAATAATTCCCGGTGAAAACCAAAGAATTACACCCCTCTGAGAGGTACAGCATGGATAAGTCAAGACATATTCAACATAACAATTTTCTAAACAAGTTCCTTAGCCGTCGAAATTTTCTTTATCTTACAGGAGCAGCCGGCATCAGCTTAGCAACTGGATGCGCAGTTAATCCTGTAACAGGGCGTCAGGAACTTATGCTCATGTCCGAGTCTCAGGAAATTAACATAGACAGGCAGAATTCTCCTCACCAGATTTCAGCTGACTACGGAGTTGTTAGAGATACAAATTTAAATAATTATGTATCCCATGTTGGACAAACTGTTGCCCGCAAAAGTCATCGCCCTGACATGCCCTACTCTTTTCATACCCTCAACGCCCCTTATGTAAACTCATATGCATTCCCTGGAGGAACAATCGGTATTACCAGAGGAATACTTCTGGACTTAGATAGCGAGGCTGAACTGGCTGCTCTCATCGGACATGAGGCAGGGCATGTAGCTTCCCGTCATACCAGCCAGAGAATGTCCAGAGGGCTTCTTGCATCAGTAGTCCTGGCAGGTGTTTCTGCTTCAGCAGGATCTAACCTTGGAGACCTGGTTTCAGGTCTTGGCGGAATCGGTGCAGGAGCTCTTCTGGCCGGATACAGCCGTAACCAGGAAAGAGAAGCTGACTCATTGGGGCTGGAATATATGGCCAGGGCAGACTATAATCCAGAAGGATTTGTCGGGCTCATGAATATGCTCAATGAAATGTCCGGAAAAAATGAAAACTCCATGGCAGTTCTTTTTTCAACCCATCCCATGAGCAGCGAACGCTACAAGACAGCCCTCAGGGACGTTGAAACAAGATATCAGGCCCAGAAAAAAACCAAGCCCATTTTCAGGGAAAGATTTATGGATAACACAGCAAATCTGAGAAGAATTGCACCAACCATCAAAGCCCTGCAGGATGGTGATAAAGCCATGGCGCAAAAAGAACCCCAAAAAGCCAGAGAACAATATCAGAGAGCCGTGCGAGCTACCCCCAATGACTATGCTGCTAATCTGAAAATGGCCAAATGCAATATGGTTTTAGAAAATCATCAGGAAGCCAACAGGTTCGCCCTTAAAGCAAAAGAGGTTTATCCTCAGGAACCTCAGGCGATCCATATTTCAGGCATGACCTATCTGCAACTGAAAAAATTTGACCAGGCACTGCAGGAATTCAACACCTATGAAAAAACCTTGCCAGGCAACCCCAACACTGTCTTCTTCCAGGGATTCTCTCTGGAAGGCTCAGGACGCAGGGAGCCAGCTGCGCAAAAATACTATGATTATCTGCAGATGGTCAGCCAGGGTGATTATGCTCAGCATGCTCATACAAGACTTCAGGAATGGGGATATATTTAACAAAATGGCCATGCCATATCCAGGAGAGTAAAATCATGTATAATCTTAAACAGAAAATCTGTGTGTTTATAATTCTTACCTTGTGTCTGGGATTATCAGGTTGCTGGTTTGCGGTGGGCGGTGCTGCTGGAGGTGGAACTGCCGTATATTTTAAAGGCCGTTTGCAGGAAAATATTGGCCGTAACATGCACACAGTGCACGAAGCTACCAGAAGCGCCCTGAACACCCTGGAACTTAACATATCCAAGGAAGAAAAAAAGGTTGATTCCACAAGCTTTGAAGCCAAATACCCTGATGGGACTAATGTCTGGATTAGCACTAAATATCTTTCTGCAAACTCTACCCAGGTAACCATCCGGGTAGGGATTCTCGGGGATGAATCCAGATCAAGACAAATCTGGGATCAGATAAGAAGAAATCTGTAAAAGAACATCAAACCTGCAGGAGAACCTTTGGAACATCGTAGAGAAGAAAGGCTCCCTATTGAGTCAGCTGTCCTTCCTTTTCTTGGATCAAGAGATGAGGATTTTCAGCCTTTTCAATATCTAATTCAGGACTTCAGCCAGAACGGTGTGAAAATAGCAATTCCCTCCTGGGTTCAGACAAGAGAGAAGCTTTTTCAGACTGACCGGGTCAACCTCCATCTTCCTTACAAATTCAAAGGAAAAAGCAGGAATCAGGGTTCAATAGCCTGGGAAAAATGGGACAGTGAAATGGAATCTCAGGTGTATGGTGTAGCTTTAAACTCTCACTTTCCTGAAACCTACCCGGTATACATATCTTTGG
>PWPY01000025.1 GCA_003558575.1 Desulfonatronovibrio sp. | reverse complement strand
TATCCAAAAGATCTTCTTTATCAGCAACGCCGTCAATCTTAGAGCCGGTATCAATATAAACCTGATCCTGCCCAATGCTGATAACCTTTCCCTTGACCTTATCTCCTGGTTTTAATTCAGGCCCGGCATCCATTTCTGATTCAGCCAGCATCTCAGCAAAGCTTTGCTCATCAACTCTGTCTTCCATCATAAAAAAATCTCCTGATCTATTCTTTATAGCTTATGGTGCAATTACTTTCTGCCTCTCACAGTCAGCAGAAAAGATGTATTTGAATTTTGTCTGTGTCAATTAATTTATGAACTTTCAGGATAACTATTCTCCGTATTTTTCCACTTTTGGGTAAAGGCTGTATCCTGGTTGGTTTTCGCCATTGCTGCCTGTTTGACCAGCCCTGACCCGTTAGTCAAAATCATGGATATGAAGACGGACTCTCTGCTACCTGAATAAATTACTGGTTTTGAATTACGGGCTCATCTAAGAGTTTGCAGCAACAGACAACCAGTCAGGATGCAGGGTATCGTCACAGCATGGTAAATAGATACATTTCAGGATCATCAGGCTGGCGAATACATGAAAAATTTCGGTATTGGACTGGCCTGCAATCAATACTTGCATGTATCTTAAAATTATCAGAAGATTGCTACTTGGTACAATACTGAAAATCAAGCCTTCATGCTCACAACCCTGCTAAACAAAGAACACTAAACCTTGGCCTCAAAAAACACCACCCAGTCCTCATCAGGATCACTTGCCCGCAAGGCATCTGTGGTTGCCGGTGCAACCCTCATCAGCCGCATCTTAGGCTTTGCCAGAGATCTGATTATAGCCTTTGCCCTGGGTGCAGGACCCGTTGCTGATGCCTTTTTTGTGGCCTTTCGCCTTCCCAACCTGCTTCGTCGCCTGTTTGCTGAAGGCTCCCTGACCATGGCCTTTGTGCCGGTCTTTACCAAGACCAAAAACAGTGAAGGTAAAAAGGAGGCATTTGCTCTGGCCAGATCGGTTCAGGTCTGGCTCCTGATTATTGTCGGAGCCATAACTATTCTTGCCATAATCTTTGCCAGACCCTTGACGGCATTGATCGCTCCAGGTTTTAAAGCAGATCCTGAAATTTTTGAACTGACAATAACTCTGGTTCGTATCTGCTTTCCCTACATTCTTTTTATTTCTTCTGTAGCCCTGTGCATGGGGATACTCAATTCCATGAACCACTTCTTTGCCCCTGCTGCTGCACCGGCCCTGCTCAATATCACCTTGATTGTATTTGCCCTGGGCGCTTACTTTGGCGGGATGAATGTTGCTCTGTACCTTTCAGCAGGAGTATTTATATCCGGAATGCTCCAATGGTTATTCCAATATCCATTCCTCAAAAAATTCGGCTTTTCCTGGAGAGGAACTTACTCCCTTAAACATCCAGGTGTATTCAGAATAGGCTGGCTCATGCTGCCTACGGTCTTTGGTGCAGCAGTATATCAGATCAATATCCTCATTGGTACAGTCCTGGCCTCTTTTCTCGCTGCAGGCTCCATATCTTACCTCTACTATGCAGACCGTCTGGTTCAATTTCCCCTGGGGGTTTTTGCCGTTGCCATAAGCACTGTTGCATTGCCCTCACTTTCTGCCCTGGCAGGAATGGGAGATATGAACGGGTTTAAGAAAACCCTGAACTCTTCCATTAATTTAACTCTCTTTATTGCACTGCCATCCACTGCAGGACTTATTGGACTGAGTTATCCTCTGATAGACGTAATTTTTGGACGCGGAGAATTTGGAGCCATGGCAGTCGATGCCACCACTTTGGCACTAATAGGTTACGCTGTGGGTCTTCCTGCTTTTTCATGCGTTCGTCCTCTGATATCTGCATTTTACGCTCTGGAGGATACCAGAACGCCTGTTAAGATTGCTGTTGTCAGCTTAGTTGTTAATGTTGCCCTGGGGATCATGCTTATGCAGACTCTTGCCCATTTTGGTCTGGCCCTGGCAGCAAGTATTTCCTCATGGGGCAATGTAATTCTTCTGGGGCTATTTCTTAAATATAGAACAGGACAATGGCTGACACACAGGCTGGATCTTTTTAAGATGACCGGCATAAGTTGTATTTTACTTTTGGGAATAAAATTTTTATCAGTGTCTTCGGCAATGGCGGTAGGTCTTATTCCAGTGTGGGCTGCAATTTATATGGCAATGGCCCTGGCTGTCCGACTGCCCCAGGCGTCAATGATTCTAAGGCTTATTCACAGGCAAAATTCTGTCAAAACCAATAACCAACAATAAAAAACTATGCCACAATTCATACCATTGAAATTTTACAAATTTAACGGATCTAACCCTGAAATTGTATCTGAAAAAGTTATTTCACCTCCTTATGATGTATTATCATCAGAAGACAAGGATCAACTATCAAGACAAAGGTACAATATAGTCCACATTGATTCACCAAAATCTTATGAAGTTGCTTCCTCCAAGCTGGAAGCATGGATTTCAGAAAGGATTCTCGTTAAGGACAGCCAGTCTGGTTTCTACATCATGGCCACGGAATACAGAGCAGGCCATGAGAAAAAAATCAGATGGGGTGTTTTTGGCGGACTTAAGGTGCACCCCTTTGAAGACAAAAAGGTCTTTCCCCATGAGCAGACTTATCCCAAGGCAAAAGATGACCGCCTCAAACTTATGCAGGCCACCAAAGGGCAGTTAAGTCCCATTTTTGGAATATACAATGACCCTGATCTAATCATGGAAAGTATCGGGCAGGAATGTAGCAGACAAACACCAATATTGA
The DNA here is from genome assembly GCA_003558575.1 of Desulfonatronovibrio sp. Taxonomy (GTDB): domain Bacteria; phylum Desulfobacterota; class Desulfovibrionia; order Desulfovibrionales; family Desulfonatronovibrionaceae; genus Desulfonatronovibrio. The sequence continues at coordinate 1,603 of PWPY01000025.1, read as the reverse complement.
AATTTGCCCAGGAACCAGGTGTTGTTAACCGGGTATGGAATATTCCTGAAAAATTTAATGAAACAATTCAAAATATCATTGAGCATAAAAAGGTTTTCATTGCTGATGGTCATCACCGTTATGAGACAGCTCTTAACTTCCAGAAGATGATGCCGAGTCACCCTGAGTCCCCCTGGAACCATATATTTACTTATTTGAGTAATATCTCCTCCCCAGGTCTTGAAATTTTTCCATACCACAGAATAGTTTCATGGAAACAGGGATTTAACTGGGAACAAGTAATAACTGAAGCCCGAAAAGACTTCCACGTAACTCAATCACCCGATGTTTCAACCCAGCTAAACTTTGACCATCCAAATTCCTTCACCCTTGTCAATAATCAGGGCTCTGCTCTTTTTGTACCTAAGAAGCAACCTGACAACACCTTTGAAAATATCGGAGCATATATCTTAGACAAACTTATGCTGCGCAAAGCAATGCTTTTAAATGATCAGGATCTGGCTTCAGGAGAATTCCTGAGCTATACCCATGACCAGAATAAAGTACTGGAAGACGTTAAATCAAAAAAGAGTCAGGCAGGATTCATCCTCAAGTCAGTTCCAATGAATATTTTACAGGAGGTGTGTGAGATGGGTCAGGTAATGCCCAGAAAATCCACATATTTCTATCCCAAACTGCCCACTGGAGTATTGGTTCATCTATGGGGTCGCAATTAAGAAATATGTTCCCCAGAGGCCTCAAGCAACCTCAAAAAGGATTCAGGTTCTCAGCTGATGCGCTACTTCTCTCAACCTTTATTTCTCCGGGGGCAAACAACAAAGTAGCTGATCTTGGATGTGGATGTGGAGTGGTGGGACTGGGTATACTTTTAAACAACTCAGGAAAGAACTTAGAAATCATTGGAATTGACAAATCTTATGAAATGATTGACCTGGCCGGGAAAAACGCATCTTCGCTGAGTCTTGGGCAAAATTTTCTCCCCTTGGAAATGGATGCAGCCCGGATCAACAGCGAAAATTTTTCAGCTGAAAGTTTTGACATAGTTTTAAGCAACCCCCCTTACCGAATCCTTAGTTCTGGAAGAATACCTGAAGATCATTCAAGACAAGAAGCCTGCTTCTGCACCGACAATGTGCTTGAAGATTTCTTTCGTGCCTGCTTTTTTCTGCTGAAAAATAAAGGAAAAGCTGCATTTGTTTTTGATTCAGGCAGGCTTGATGTATTCATATCAAAGTTGAAAAATTTATCCCTTGAACCAAAAAAAATCCTTCCCGTGTACGGCAAGGCTCATAAATCATCTAAGATTTTTTTACTGGAAGCCAGAAAAAACGCCAAGCCAGGGCTTGAACTATTGGCACCACTGATATTGTATGATGATGAAAACAAACTCACTCAACAGGCTATGGATTTCTGTCCTTTTCTAACCTGTAACACCCGCTCAAGGGCGTAAAACTACTCACACACAATATCAGGACAATATCCGCTCTCTGCGGATGCACTCATGCGGTAAATGCACGCGGCCCGGAAAAAGTTTTCAGCCCAGCCAGTTGCTCCAAATGCATGGATATGAGTATAGCCTGCCAGGACATTTCTAAAGCAGAGC
>PWPY01000060.1 GCA_003558575.1 Desulfonatronovibrio sp. | reverse complement strand
TGGGACCAAAAAACAGGGATGAATTAAAAGAGCTTGTCCAGAGCACTTCTCTTCCTTTTGTCCTTAAAGGCATTATGTGCACTGAGGATGCCCTTAATGCCCTGGAGTCCGGGGTTTCAGCCATTGTGGTCTCCAATCATGGAGGCCGTGTTCTTGACGGTACTCCGGGATCTGCCAGAGTTCTTCCTGAAATATCTTCATTGGTTAAAGGAAGGATGCTTGTTTTTGCTGATGGAGGAGTGCGTTTCGGTGGAGATATTTTAAAATTTCTTGCCCTGGGAGCAGATGCAGTTCTTACCGGGCGCCCTTTAATAACCGGAGCGTTCGGCAGTGGCAGGGACGGGGTCAGCACTATTTTAAATAAGATGCATAATGAACTTGTTCAGTCTATGCTGCTTACCGGTGTTCCGGATGTATGTAATGTATGCTCTGAAATTCTTGAAAAAAATTAAACTCCTGCCTCAGTTTGCCTTTCACTATATTTTACATCTTCAATGGACGCTTGTGTGGTTTTGGAAACCTGGATTTTTCAAACCGCTGAGCACTGATCAGTTAAGAATAATCAAAAAATCATTCAGCGAGTAGTTTCCTGATCATATTGAGATCGTCCGATACTTGTGCAGCCATAAAAGAGCCTTTGCCCATGGTCCAACTCAATTATTTCGGGTTCAAATCCGTTGATTATTCATTCTATGGTGAAAACATAACAGCACCTGACACTGTTAAGTGCTGTCGTTGGAGTTGTGCGAGGGATGTACATACGGAATTTCTGGTTTTAGAATGTCCAGCAGTGGGTGATTGATCTTGGAACAAAATATGACAAAAATACTCTTGCTTGCTCTGGCTGGAGCATGCGGAACTCTTTTTAGATACTGGCTGTCAGATGCAGTCTACTCTGTTCTGGGACCTGATTTTCCCTGGGGGACTTTTGCGGTAAATCTTCTGGGTTGCTTTCTGTTTGGCCTGATGTGGGTAATAGCTTATGAGCGAGGGTTTATTCCAGCTCAGTTCCGATTTATTATAATGGTAGGTTTTATGGGGTCATTTACTACCTTCTCAACCTATATTTTTGAAAGTAACGCCCTGGCAAGCGATGCTCAATGGTTGAAGCTGGGAGCAAATATGGTCGGGCAGAATATTCTGGGGTTTGCCTCCCTTTATCTGGGATTTGTTATTGGGAGAGTGTTTTAAAGGAATATAACTGTTCATTACATTTTAGCCCCGGACAGACTCTAATCTTTTGACTTAGGTCGCAAGTTGTGGTGAATAGACACAAAAGAACGACAGCTTTTCCCATTAATCGACAGAATGTAGAAATTATAATTTATTGATAATTATAGATGTATTCACGAAGGGATTGAATCCAGGGTCTGGGTGATTCGCCGGTAACAACACTGTACTTGGAACAGTCAAGAACTGAGTAGGGCGGTCTTTTGGCTTTTTGGGGGTAGTCTTCTGACGGAATTGGTGTAGTGTTGCAGTAAAGTCCTGCGCATTTTATAGCTTCTGATGCCAGTTCACACCACGATGCCTGGCCCTTGTTGGCCAGATGAAACATTCCTGAAGTTTCTTTTTTAACAAGATTTAAAGAATATTTTGCCAGATCAATTGTGTAAGTAGGTGAGCCTACTTGATCGTGAATTATCTTCAGGTTATTCTTCTCTTTGGCAAAATTTATTATTTTATCCACAAAATTGGTTTTAAAAGGTCCAAAAAGCCAGGATGTTCTGACAATGATTAGTTTGTCCCATTTGTTGGCCATAAGGATTTTTTCACCCTGAAGCTTGGTCTTTCCATACACGGACTCAGGGCAGGTCTCATCTTCAGTAGTATAGGGAGTCAATTTTTTGCCATTGAATACAAAATCTGTACTGTAATGAACCAGGCTGATATCCTGGCTGCGACAGATATCGCCCAGTGTCCCAGGAAATTTTTTGTTCAGAAGCAGGGCTGATTCTTTTTCATCTTCTGCCTGGTCCACCTGGGTATAGGCTATGGTGTTGAAGACTGTTTCCACTCCGAGATCAAGGATATATTCCCGGAGTAGATCCTTATTAAGGAAATCGAAATCGTTACGGTCAGGACAGATGGTTTCCCACTTATCTTGTTTGAGTACATGATCAAGGGCCTGACCAAGAAGACCTGACTTGCCACCCAGGATGAGCGCTTTTTTGTCCATTTTTCTACCTGTACCAGCTTTCCATAAAATCTGAATATTCCTTGGACTTTACACCATCAACCCATTGTTCGTTCTTGAGATACCAGTTAATGGTCAACTCCAGCCCTTCAGTAAATCTGACTCCGGGTTCAAATCCCAGTTCATCAGCGGCCAGACTGTAGTCCATGGCATATCTATGATCATGACCGGGTCGGTCTTTAACAAATTTGATAAGTTTGTGGGATTTGCCCATGACATCAAGAATTTTCTTAATGACGTCTAAGTTTTGGTATTCAGCGTTCCCCCCGAAATGGTATATGGCCCCGGGCCTTCCTTTCTGCAGGCAGAGATTTATGCCACGACAGTGGTCGGAAACATATATCCAGTCCCGAATATTGGACCCATCCCCATAAACAGGAACAGATCTGTCTTCCCTGGCCCTGAGGAATGTTAAGGGGACCAGTTTTTCAGGAAACTGGAACGGACCATAATTGTTGGAGCATCTGGTTATGATTACAGGAAAATCGTATGACTTGAAAAATGATCGACACAAAAGATCTGCAGAGGCTTTGGAGGCACCATAGGGAGTATTGGGAGCCAAGGGGCAGTCTTCGGTGAAAAGGCCTTCTGAATCAAGGCTGCCATACACTTCATCAGTGGAAACTTGAATAAACTTTTTGATTTTGTGTTTTCTGGAAAGTTCCAGAAGATTATAAGCACCATGGATATTTGATTCAATGAATTGGTCCGGAGAGTTGATGGATTTATCAGCATGAGATTCTGCTGCAAAATTAACAATCATATCTATATCATATTCGTGGAGAATTTTCTCAACTAAGGAATTGTCACAGATATCGCCTTTTTCAAAAAAATATCTTTTGCCTCCATATCTTTCCTCAACAGATGTGAGATTCTGCAGGTTACCGGCATAAGTCAATTTATCAAGATTTATGAGGTCGTGATCTGTTTCATGCAGCATATAGTAAATAAAGTTGGTTCCGATAAATCCGCAACCACCTGTGATTAGAATATTCATTTGTCCTCCTCAGACCAGCGTAATATGGAAATTTCTCTGACCTGTTTAATGGCCTTGTATTGAAAAAAGAAGCAGGATTCAAGGTGTGGATGGGGAGAAAAATCAGAATTCTTCAGGAAGCATATCCAATTGAGATTTGGTGAAGACAGGTCCGTCCTTGCATACATAGTAAGGTCCAACATTGCAGCGTCCGCAAATGCCTATTCCGCATTTCATACGGTTTTCTAAGCTCATGATGATCTGTTCACCCTTCCAGCCGAGCTCATTTAAAACAGGTTGGGTGAATTTGATCATTATTGGCGGACCACAGATTAATGCAGCGGAATTGGCAGGTTTTGGAGCGATTTCTTTAACTATTTGCGGTACAAATCCTACGTGTCTGGTCCAGCCTTGCACTTCTTTGTCTATGGTGATGTGAATATCAGCTTCATGGTTCTGTTCCCAACTGATGATATCATTCATATACAGGAGCATTCCAGGAGTTCTGGCTCCATAGATAAAAGTAATGCGTCCGTAATTACTTCTGTTTTCGGGATGCAGAAGCCAGACCATGGTTGAGCGCAGGGTGGTTACGGCGTATCCTCCGGCTATGATGACAATATTTTTGCCGCGCATCTCATTTAAGGGGTACGGTCTTCCTAATGGGCCGCGAATTCCCATGATGTCTCCAGGCTTCATCATATGCAGCTGGGTGGTGACCTTTCCGGCCTTGCTTACAGTGAACAGAAGGTTTTTGTCCTCTGTGGGGCTGGATGCGATGCCAATGGGTGCCTCGCCAAATCCTGCCAGGCTTAACTCTGCAAATTGACCGGGCATGAACTTGAATTCCCGGCTATGGTTCCGGCTGATAAACTCCAGGTCAAAGGTTTTCAAAGATTTGTCCTCTGTTGCCGTCAGGGTCTGTCTGATTCTGGCGGGAAAAGGCAGATATGGATTTTTCATTTGTCTTCTCAGCTGTTCATCTGGTTGAGTACCGACCGGACATCAATATTTACAGGGCATCTGACAATGCAGCGTCCACAGCCTGTGCAGCCTGCAACGCCACTGAGTTTCTCAGGCATGTATTTAAATTTATGCATGAATCTCTGTCTGACCCGGTGCATTTTTGTGCCACTGGGATTGTGACCGGATGCGTGGAGGGTAAAAAGCGGGCTCATGCAAGAGTCCCAGTTGCGAATCCTTCTAC
>PWPY01000254.1 GCA_003558575.1 Desulfonatronovibrio sp. | reverse complement strand
TACTGGAGAATCAAGAAGGGTAAAAAGGTAGTGGCTGTCACCGGATCAGCAGGCAAGACAACAACCAAGGAAATGATTTCAGAGATCCTCGGGGTCAGATATCAGGTAGGTAAAAATTATAAAAACTGGAACAATCAGCTGGGTCTGCCCTTGTCCATATTAAAATTCAGCGGAGATGAAGATTACTGGGTCCTTGAGCTGGGAATAAACAACCCGGATGATATGGATGAGCTGGCCTGGATAGCCTGCCCTGATATAGCTGTGATTCTCAATGTAGGTCCATGTCATCTGCAGGGTCTGGGCAGCGTAGAAGGTGTGGCCAGGTCCAAGTGCCTGCTTTTGGATTATCTCACAGGAGCGAGCAAGGCCATTGTCAGTCTGGATTATTCTTATCTAATTGATGAGGTTGCTTCTAAGGAAAATATTGTTCCTGTCTGGTTCTCGTGTGACAGAGCTGATGCTGACTATATGGCCACATACAAGGGGGCAGGTGAATTTGAAATTATTGACCATGACCAAAGTCTCAGTTTTTCAGGTGCTGCTGGCTGGTCTCAGTATTGTGAAAATATTGCTGCTTCCTGGGCTGTGGCCAGAGATGCGGGGCTGGATCAAGCAGAAATTATCAAAGGTTTCAAAAAATTTCGATCACCTGCTCAGAGGTTCTCAATTTTCAGTCATGGACCATGGACAATTATTGATGACACATACAACGCAAATCCCCTGTCCATGGTTAAAGCTATAAACACGGCTCATGATATTGCTGAAGGAAAAAATCTTGTTCTGGTGCTTGGTGACATGGCAGAGCTGGGTAAAGATGAAGAAAGTGTTCATAAAGAGCTGGGAAAAACAATTTCCAATAAGGGCTGCAGCGGCATTTTATTCCAGGGTAAAAACGCTAAAAGCGTGTTTGATGGGTTATATATAGATCATAAACATATTTTCTACGAAGTAGATAATGAAACCCAGTTCATAACGGCCCTAAACTCTCTGAATCTATCTGGCGGAGCAATCCTTTTTAAGGGATCAAGAAGTACCAGGATGGAAAAATACATAAAATTTTTTAGAAACTGGATGCAGAGCAGACCGTGAAAACAGCTATGAATATAATTATAATCTGCAACTCTGTTGAATTTAAAGACTTTTTCAACGAATTTGCAAAGATATGAGGACTGGATGCTTTATCATCTTTTGTACCCATTGAGTGAAGATATAAGCGTTTTTAATGTGTTCAGATACATTACATTCAGAAGTATCTACGCTTTGCTCACAGCACTGCTTCTCAGTTTGTGGCTTGGTCCCAAATTTATCAGCTGGCTGCAAAAGATAAGGTGTGGGCAGTATGTTCAGGAAGATGGCCCTGAACACCAGGCCAAGGAAGGTACTCCTACCATGGGCGGTATCCTGATAGCCTTCAGCATGTTAACCAGCGTGCTTTTATGGGGAGATCTTACAAATCTTTATGTATGGTTGTCCATTTTTGTTTTTCTGGGATTTTTTCTGGTTGGATTTTTTGATGACTATCTAAAGGTAGTGAAAAAGCACAATAAAGGCCTAAGTGCCAAAGGTAAGTTTCTGGGCCAGAGCATAATTGCTTTGGGAGCCGTATCTATCCTGCTTACACTGCCTGGATACAGTACTGAATTATTAGTGCCGTTTTTTAAAAGTCTGAGACCTGACCTTTTTCTGTTTTATGTACCCTTTGCAGCCTTAGTAATGGTAGGAGCATCCAATGGAGTAAACCTTACAGATGGACTGGATGGACTTGCCATCGGTCCCTTTATTGTCAGTGCAGCCTGCTTGTCTGTATTTGTATATGTTTCAGGACATGCTCAATTAGCTACATATCTGCAGGTTCCATATATTCCCAATCTTGGAGAGGTAACGGTGTTTTGTGGGGCAATGGTGGGAGCAGGTCTGGGTTTTTTATGGTTTAATGCATATCCAGCCCAGATTTTCATGGGGGATACAGGAAGTGTAAGCTTGGGAGGAACTCTTGGGTTTATAGCGGTCCTTTGTAAACAGGAGTTGCTTTTGATTATTGTGGGTGGACTGTTTGTCATTGAAACCCTTTCAGTGATTCTGCAGGTGGGATATTTCAAGATGAGCGGCGGAAAAAGAATTTTTAGAATGGCACCTCTACACCACCATTTTGAGCTTAAAGGAATTCCAGAATCCAAGATAATTATCAGATTCTGGATTCTGTCCATATTGTTTGCTCTGGCAGCGCTGAGCACCCTGAAATTGAGATAACAGGCTGTTGAAAATCTCCCAATTGTTGCGTCGCCTCAAAAAGTTCAAACTCTTACGTATCATAAATACGCCGCGACCTTGAACTTTTTTTGCTTCTTGCACTTGGAATTTTTGAACAGCCTGTCTAATAATGATTTTTTCAACACGCTGATAACCTGCATAGAAGCAAAGGTAAGATTTACAGAAAATGAAAGAACTTATCCACTCAGATCAGTTAAAGGGACACAAAATTGTGGTGGTCGGAGCAGGCAGATCGGGTTTGTCTGCAGCATCCCTGGCTGTTGCACTGGGTGCTGAGGTCACAATAGTTGAAAGAAATGAGCAGTTTGATCCTCAAGTTTTGTCTGACAGAGGCATGGGTAAGGTTGAAATAATCCTTGGTGAACACAGAAAAGAGCACTTCAGCCAGGCTGACATGGTTATAATAAGTCCAGGTATACCAGTTAAGCAGATAAAACCTCTGCTTGGCCATAACACCATGCTCTGTTCTGAATTAGAGCTTGCTTCGTGGTTTATCCATGAGCCTGTTATCGCAGTAACAGGTACTAACGGCAAAACCACCACCACTATGCTTATAGCCCATGTCCTTGAAAAAGCGGGCAGAAAAGTATTTGCAGGTGGTAACCTTGGAACGCCTTTAAGTGAATATGTGCTTGGCGGTAAACAATGCGATATTCTTGTCCTCGAGGTAAGCAGCTTTCAGCTTGAAGCATGCAGTGGATTTCATCCCGGGGTTGGAATCCTCCTGAATTTTTCCGCCAATCATCTGGATCATCATAAGGATGAAAAAGAATATTTTAAAGCCAAAACCAGGCTATTTAAAAAGCAAAGAGAAAATGATCTGGCAGTTATAGCCTTAGAGCTCAAGGATGAAATGGAAAAGTCAGGAGTTCTCAAGGGAAAGAGGATATATTTTATTCCAACAAATAGATTCTCCTGTCCGGGTCTGTCAGGGGTGCATAACCAGGCGAATATTGAAGCAGCTTATTTAGCGTGCAAATATCATGGGGTAACAGAAGAAGATTTTTCCAGGGCAATTATTGATTTTAAACCTCCTCCTCACAGACAGGAGGTTTTTTTTAAATTTGAGGGGAAAGAGTTTGTAAATGACTCCAAGGCAACAACTATTACAGCCATGGCCGCAGCCCTTGAAGCATTTGAAGCGCCCATAAGACTTTTTGCCGGCGGAATATTCAAGGGCGGAGATTTGTCCATGCTTTCTTCGCTGATAGAGTCAAAGTGTGCCAAAGTATATCTGTTCGGTGATTCAAGGGAAGTTTTTGAAAGTTCGTGGTCTGGTAAAACATCAATGGAATATTTTGAAACTTTAGAACCAGCCATTAGAAAGGCTCTTAAAGAGTCTGAATCAGGAGATACGCTCCTGCTTTCACCCGGGACTGCAAGCTTTGATCTTTTTCAAAATTATCAGCAACGGGGAGATACTTTTAAAAAATTAGTAAGAAAGGGCCTGGGGTTTGATGAGTAGTACGGGAACAAGATTTGGTTTTACAAGGATGTCCTTTGCGCGATCTGACAGTTGAAAAAAATTATGACTAATCAGAAGAATAAATTAGCCCAGACCAACACTCCGGATTTATGGCTGTTATTTTCAGTTATGATTCTCTGCGGACTTGGTTTGACCATGATACTCAGCACCAGTGCCATCATGGCAGAAAGATTTTACTCGGATAAGTACTTTTTTTTCAGAAAACAGCTCATGTTTGTCATAGCTGGGATTGCGGTAATGTTCTTTGTTTATCTGACTCCCAGGAATTTTTTCTATAAACTCAGATACCTCTGGATAGCAGTCACCCTGAGTGCATTGATTCTAACCATATATTCACCTCTTGGCGTAAGTGCCGGAGGCGCTACAAGATGGATAGATATGGGTGTTATTAACATCCAGCCACTGGAAATAGCCAAAATTTCTCTGGTGTTATATCTGGCCTGTTTTTTTTCAAGTAAACAGGACCTGGTGAAAAAATTCAGTGTGGGATTTCTTCCCCCCACGATCATTACAGGAGCATTCTGTCTTTTACTTTTAGCTCAGCCTGACTTTGGGGGAGCAGTATATATTGCTGCCTTGTTCTTTCTCATGAGCCTGGTTGGGGGTACGAGGATAATCTATCTTT
>PWPY01000061.1 GCA_003558575.1 Desulfonatronovibrio sp. | reverse complement strand
TAATCTGAACAGGCTGAACTATTTGCTTGTTGATGATGCTGGCAGGGAACTTTTCTGGAGGGCGCTTGATTTGGATGAAACTGTATATCCAACCATCAAAGGGCAATGGCAAAAGAACGGTACTCTGCCCAATGCCTTCACCCTGAAAGGGAAGTACCTTAAATCAGTAAGATTTCTTTACGAAAATCTGCAAAAGTCAGTAGAAGATTATCTCCATGGTCACTATGTTGAACATCCTGAGGTCAAGGGCAAAAAAGTGATGACCCCCAATCTGAATAATCTGAAAAAGTGGGCGGATGAGATTAATGAACTCATTGAAGAAGTAAATAGTTCCAATAATCCTGATGATGTTCTTGCCTTTACCAGAAGGATGGATGTAGATCAGTGTTCCAAGCGGGAATCTGTGGGATCAGGCCTTGAATATAATTATAAAGATGAGCTGTGTTTTAAACCTCTTGAATTCAGTACATTAGATCTTGCTGACTACCCGGATCTTTCAGGAGGCAAAGAGACATACTCCAGGATTAAAAATGCATCTTTATTAATATTTGGTGAGAAAAAAGAAATAATTAAAAAGGTTATTAATAATATTTAACATAACGGATAACACATGCGCGATGACACATCTTCTCTTTCACTCTTGGGTAAAAACGGATCTGATTATCCCTCAAGGGTAGAACCTGGTATTATTGAAACTTTTCCCAATAAGTTTCCGGGTCGGGACTACGAAGTGGTAATGATTACTGATGAATTTACATCTCTTTGTCCTGTAACCGGACAGCCCGATTACGGGACTATTGAACTCAGGTATGTTCCAGATCAGGTTTGCGTTGAGTCCAAGTCCCTGAAGTTTTATCTGTTCAGTTATCGTCAGGAACCTACTTTTATGGAAACAGTGGTTAACAGAATTCTGGATGATCTCGTTGTTAGATGCGCTCCGAGAAAGATGACTGTTGTGGGAAGATTCAGGGCCAGAGGGGGGATTGCCATTGATGTAACTGCCCAGTACGTCAAATGACAGTTTTTGTCTGCATGTCAACCTTTTAGTAACTTTTAACCACATGCCGCATATGACTATGCAATCATACTGGATTCCGGCTCCCGGTTCAAGCCCGGGACATGCTTCGCTGGAATGACGGTGCCGGGTCCAGAAGTTCATATTCGATCTAACTCAATAGTTGCCTTTTTTAAAAACTGCCAGGCTTAAGCCTGGCAGTTTTTTATGCTGAACACTTCATCGCATTCTCCCCACAAATATTCGACCTTATCTTGGTGCTTCTGACTTTCCTGATTTTTTGGCCTGCAATTTGCTTGTCAAATGGCAGGAGGAAAAATTTATGCGTGACAGTATGTATACAGCCTTTTTTGGGGCCATGACACAGGAAGCCCGAATGAATATAATATCCAACAATCTGGCCAATGTTAATACCACCGGCTACAAGCGTGAGTCTCTGGCTTTTGAGGATGTGTTTGTCAGATTTGCGTCAGATTATGCAGATCCCAATGACAGTCTTGAAGATCGCATTCTCTGGCCCGAGTCCAAGCTTAGAAGTCAGACAAGAGTCAGTCCTACCCATCTGGTTCACGAACAGGGCAGTCTTAAGAATACCGGCAATGATCTGGATCTGGCAATATCAGGAGAGGGCTTTTTTGAAGTTGAAACTCCTGAAGGTGAACTGGCTTATACAAGAAACGGAGCTTTTTACCGTGATCCTGAAACCGGAGCCATGATTACAGGCCAGAGGTTTCAGCTCCTGGGTGAAGACGGGCCGATTATCTTACCGGAAGACGCTGTAAATGTTGTTGTTACTGAAGACGGTCTGGTTACTGCTGATGGAGATGCCATTGGTGCTATTAATTTGACGACTTTTAATGATCTGAATGGTCTGGAAAAAATGGGCAGGCAGTTGTTCAGAATAAAGGAAGGGACGGACATCCAGCCTGAACCGGCTGATAATGCCCGGGTCCATCAGGGATTTCTTGAAGACTCCAATGTAGAGGTTGTCTATGAAATGGTCAATATGATCAGTACCATGCGGGCTTTTGAAGCCATGCAGAAAGTTGTCACCACAACTCATGAAAAAGATCAGCAATTGATCAGAGACGTGGGAACTACAAGGTAGTTCAAGGTTTAAAAACTATAATTAAATTTTGAAATAGAGATGAATGTTTTGTTCCTGATATAGATGCAAAAAGCTATAATTTAAATAAATAGTTAAGGAGAAAAGATTATGATGCGATCACTCTGGACTGCTGCTTCTGGAATGGCTGCACAGCAGTTAAATATCGATGTCACTGCCAATAATTTGGCCAATGTGAATACTACAGGATTTAAGAAGAGCAGAGCTGAATTTGAGGATCTCGTCTACCAGAATCTGAAAATTGGTGGAACAGAAAATCTCAATGGAGACAGAATCCCGACAGGCATCCAGGTGGGCATGGGAACAAGGCCGGTTACAGTGCATAAGTTTTTTTCCCAGGGTGACTTTCAACGTACAGATAATCCCCTTGATCTGACCATTGAAGGCGATGGTTTTTTTCAGGTCATGGCCAATGATGAGCTGGCTTATACCAGAGCAGGAGCCTTTAAACTGGATCAGGACGGAAGGATTGTTACAGCCAACGGTTATCCTTTGCAACCTGAATTTAATGTTCCTCAGGATACAGTAAATATAGTGGTTACAGAACAGGGACGTTTGTCCTGTCTGGATAAGGCCGGTGAAGAGCTGGCAGGGGTTGATATTCCCACATTTAATTTCATCAATCCTGCCGGGCTTAAAAGTATGGGAAGAAACCTCTACTTAGAAACAGAGGCATCAGGGCCAGTAGTGGAAGGAGTTCCCGGAGAAAATAATTTCGGAAGCATTGCCCAGGGGGTTCTGGAAATGTCCAATGTGGAGCTGGTGGATGAGATGGTGAACATGATTGTGGGACAAAGGGCTTATGAAATTAATTCCAAGGCCATTACCACATCAGACCAGATGCTTCAGATTGCAAATCAAATGAAGAGATAATCAGTATAACGGAGATATGTCATGTTCAGGACAAGTCAGTTAACCATGCTAACGTGCAAACTAAGTTTGTTTGTACTGCTTTTTTCTGTATCCCCTGGCGCAGATGCAGGTGCAGATACATATCATTACTGGATTAAAGAGCATGTGGCTCTTGATGCTGACGTGGTAACCTTTGGTCATATTGCAGAACCCAAAAACAGCAGGGCCACCCAAAATTGGGCCAATGTTGAGAAGCTTCAGCTTTGGAGAGCGCCTCAGGCTGGTCAGAGAATAGTTCTGAGCAGGGATCAGGTTATGGCCAGGTTAAACTCTGTAGATGCTGGTCTTGGCAGACAAAGCATAATCCCGAGAGAGATTACCTTTCAGCGTGGAGCCCGGGTTTTTAATCAGGATGAACTAATGGCTATGGTTACTGAATATCTCCGGCCAAGGATTAACAGTATGGGTGGGGAGGTTGAATTTCGTGATTTCAGATTGCCGTCTCCTGTGTATCTGGAAAATGCTTTTGAGAAAATAGAAATTGAAACATCAACAGAACCTGCCCCTGGAAGGACCAGCCTGAGAATAAATATTGTAGATGCACACGGTTCAGTGAGCAGACGCCTTACAGGCAATGTCTTTATTGATGTCTGGGTTACTGTGGCCTGTGCATCAAGGCCTCTGAACAGAGGTGATGTTGTGAACCCCGGTGACGTCAGTTTCGAGCGCAAAAATCTGGCGTATCTAAGGGACGATGTATGGGACGGCAAAACAGGACCCTGGAGGGTCAGATCTTCTGTTGGCCAGGGTCAGCCCATTTTGATGAGAGCCCTTGAAGGAATTCCTGTGGTCAGCCGGGGCGATCAGGTCAGCTTAGTTTATCAGGGACAACATGTAACTCTTTCAGTCCCAGTCCAGGTCCTGGAAGATGGTCAGAAAGGTGACAGCATAATGGTCAGAAACATGCGCAGCAGAAAAGAGGTTGCGGGAATCGTCCAGGATGGCGGGACTGTTGTTGTCAGGTGAGTTTTTTTAGTGTTAAGTGTTAAGTGTTAAGATTTAAGAGTTGGGAAAAATATACACAGGAGTGGGAAATGAGAAAAGCAAACCTTTTATTAACATTTTTGCTGGTCTGGGTTCTGGCAGCGTGCGCTCCTGCGCATCAGCAGTCCACCCCTATGCCGTCATACGCTCCTGAACCGTATGTTGATTCTCTGGATAATGCCCAGATGGATACCCCGTCACTTTTTAATCAGACCAGGGCTGAATATCTGTTTAGTGACAACCGGGCCAGAAATGTTGGCGATATAGTCATGGTTAATATAGTTGAAACCTCATCCGCTTCAAACCGGGCTACAACAAGAGCAGAAAGGGAGTCCAGCGTGAACCT
>PWPY01000246.1 GCA_003558575.1 Desulfonatronovibrio sp. | reverse complement strand
CGGAAAGTCTTTCTTTCCGGATGTTGAAGCTATTGGTTTTCTTTCCGGAAACGAGGAGTTTTTTTTAGCAAGGAAATCAAGCAATTATGAGGAGGCGTATCTTAGTACGGTGACAAATAATTGTGCAGACTGACGCCGCCAAAAGGAAAAAGAACCGTTTCCGGATGAAAACGAACTAAACACCAAAGTTCATAAATCAGGCAAAAAAACTACTCTGGCTTCAGAAGGTACTTCCAGGCCAAGCTGATCAACATCCAGGTTCAGAGCATCAGTACGAACTGACCTCACCCTGATAAGAGCCCTTTCGCCCTGGGAAAGATTCATTTCAATTCTGGAATAGTAACTATGTTCTCCGTCAACATTGAGGCCGTTAAATTCGATATTCCAACCATGCCCTGAAATTGAGTTTACGCTGCCATCCTGAGCAATGACCATGCTCTTTACTTCATGGTCATTAAAATAAAATTGCCACATCCCGTCCACTGGCTCATACTTTTGAAAATTATCCGGAACAAGTCCCTCAAAAGATCCCAGCAGAACCTGCACCGTTTGCCTGAGATTAAGGGGGGTGGGATAGCCTAACATACTGGCCCCTATACTCCCGTCTCGGTGAATATATTTTGTGTTTTCCCTGGGGAAATATGCTTCCCAGAGCTCATGGTCTTCGTGCCACATGGCAATAGTCTGACCAAAACCAGCACTTATATCCATACGAATGGGATAACCTGTCGTTCCCCAGATGGAAGATTGGACTCTGTTCCTGCCTGTCGGGGTAATATAGGTTACAGAAGCACTCAGGATAAACTCCTGCCCCGGGTCAAGACCCTTTGTATCTGCCTGAAACTGTTCCCACACAATACTGGCCGGACGTTCAACAGGAATAACCTTGGGAGCACACCCCCACACCAGAAAAGCCAAAGCAAAAAATGATAAAATCCGAATAATTAAGTTCATTTTGGATATTAACTTCCTGACTTTTCCTGGATTTTCTTTTCAACATCTCTTATTTTTTCAAGAATTTTATCTGGATCTTCAGGATCATTCTTTAATGAATTTCGGTAGCCGCGCAAAGCCTCTTCTAACAGGTTCACATTAAGAGCTATATCACCGTAATGATCCCATATTATGGGGTCGTTATTTACAAATCCCACAGCCCTTTGAATCTCTTTCCAGGCCTTGTCCATTTTTTTCTGCTGGTAATAAACCCAGGCTAAGGAATCAATATAATAGCCATTCCCGGGATCCAGACTTAAAGCCCTCTGGATAAGTACCAGAGCCCTTTCAAGATTTTTGTTCTTCTCAGCCAGAGTGTAGCCTACATAGTTAAGTGCTTCATGATGATCCTGATCTATGGAGATTATTTCTTCCATCACCTGCAAAGATTCTTCATTGCGATCTTTTCTGTCTAAGATAACGCCTTTCCTGAACAGAAAATCAGTATCTTCAGGCCACAGCTGCAGGCCATAATCTATTACTTCCATTGCTCCTGGGTAATCTTCGAGTATTTCCAAGATAATTACTTCAAAAAGAGCGAACCTTTTTTCTTCTGGATAGATACTCTGCCCCTGTCTTGTAAGCTCAAGGGCCTTGGAGTACTCATCCTGCTCAAAACAGATCTGAATGTTAAAAGAAAGCGACTGAAGGTAATAGTAATCCTCCACAGGCACATTTTCCAGAAAATCCCGGGCCGTATCAGGATCATTCCACCCCTCATAAGCTATTAAAGCCATATAAAAATAAACAGTTGGAGGATAAGCTCCTCTGTCCATGACTTCTTCAATGATTTCAACCGCGTGATTGTAAAACTTGTTTTGGATGAATTGATAGACTGCATCCAGACGAAATTGATAGTCTACAGGGCCTCTGATTACAAAATCCAGGGCCTTGTCTGGATTATTGAGTTTAAGATTAAGCTCAATAAGACGAAGAACCAGTTCAGGATTTGTTTCCCCAAGACTTAAGAGCTTTTCATATATCTGCCCTGCCTGCAGATAATCCCTGTCCTGCTCGTATATAAAAGCCATTTCAGCCCAGGCCTGAAAAAAATCGGGTCGCTTTTCCACAGCCCGGCCCAGAAAAGAGAGAGCGTTTTGCTGCTCTCCCATTGCACTGCTTGCCTGCCCCATATAGTAAAACATTTGAGGAGTTCTTTTGTCATCAGGAACATCACTCAGAATATCCAGAACTTTGGGATATTCTCTTAGCTCAATATAAAATGAAGCCAGGTCATGATACACATTGATATCATCCGGAAATCTTGCTCTATATTCCTCAAGCGTATCTACAGCTTTTTCCTTCATATCTGCGGAAATATAAAGATCTGCCAGAAACACATACATGAGGGAATCATCAGGAAATTCAGACACTGCCTTTTCCATAGTGGAAATGGACATCTCAGCATTTCTGGCCTGCCAGAAGGCCTTGGCCGTCTCTACATAGAGAAATGGACTCGGACTTCTTTCCAGGGCGCTGTTCAGAAGAAGAGCAGCCTCTGAGTATCTTTCCCTAACTAAGCTGTCCTGGGCCCTGAGAAAATAATAAGTCAACCTTGCCTCAGACTCCAGTTCCCATTCAACAGACGCAGGAACAGGATCGTGCTTTACTGCGCAACCTGCTGACAAAAATGATAGAGCCAAAAAAAAGATAATTTTTTTCATCATGACTGATAGTTGTTGTTTGGGATGAAACATGATGATCAGGAACTGCTGCAGGCTACGTTTTCAGAAAAACACTCTTCCTTGAGCATTCTATAAACCTGGCCTCCTACTTCAAGGCCGCATTTAATAAACTCCGGTCCGTAAATACGTCCAGTTTGTGTCCTGAATGTTTCGTTTATTTTTTCAATAATTTCCAATCCTCTGGGAAAACGCTGAATAATCTCGTCAATGGTCCATTCTTCATAGCAGCATATTTCCCAAAGAGTGGTAATAAAATTATCAGGACCCCAGCGAAATTTATCAGCATCATACAGTACATCGCTCAAGATTTTCTGCCTCTGATTTTCCGCATTGCCCACCTCCTTAAATGCCTCATGATTGCTCACAGCAAAAGCAATGTCGTCACGATCCTCCTGGGTCAACGGATAATCACCAAGAATCAGACGGGAAAATTCAGCTCCTTTTTGCGCGTGGTCTTCATCCTGCCTGGAAATATCATGCAAAAGACCACACATCTGGCCCAGAAGACAGATTTTTTTGGTCTCTGACGGTTTATACAAATGCTTTGTTTCAATCATAGCCAGTACACTGGCATCAATGGCCACCATTTTAGAATGCTCTATGCCATGTCCGAATCCGTCATTCAGAAAAGGTAAAACATCTTCCCTGAGCCTCTGAATAATCGGGTGGCTGAAAAATATTTCTTTGGACAGAGAGTTTTCAGCTGAGAAATGATTATAAAAATCAAGATTACATTTTCTAGCCAGTGCTTTGGCCTTATCTCGAACATTTATAAGATTATCATAAGTCATCAATCCACTCCCGGGAAAAATCCGTAATATTGCCTTCTATATGAGATTTTATTTTTTCCAACAACCTTGCTTCTATCTGCCTGACCCTCTCTCTTGTTATTCCATATTTCTCCCCGATCTCTCTTAAAGTGATGGGGGTTTCAGCAAGCAGCCTGAGCTCAATAATATCTTTTTCCTTTTCATTGAGTTTAGGCATGAGCTCCTTGATATTTTGATTGAGTATCCCTGCTGTTTCTTCCTTGAGAAGGAGCTTTTCAGCTCCGTCGCCAATGGCGGGAATAAAATTCATGGGAGTAAGGTCGGAATCATCGCCATAAGGCATATCCAGAGAAAGATCATACTGGCCTAAGCGTTGCCCCATTTCAACTACGTCTGATTCTGAAACATCCAGATTCTGGGAGATTGTATCCGCATCAGGAGATATGCCAAGGGCCTCCAGGCGCTGCTTTTCCTTACCCAGATTATAAAAAAGCTTACGCTGTGCCTGGGTGGTTCCAACCTTGACCATTCTCCAGTTATCCATAATGAATTTAAGGATATAGGCCCTGATCCAGAAAGAAGCATAATATGAAAACTTGATTCCTTTTTCAGGATCAAATTTTTTCAGGGCCTTCATCAGACCTACGTTACCCTCCTGAATCAGATCCAAAACATTTTTCATCCATCTGCGCTGAAATTCCATGGCAATTCTAACCACCAGACGCAAGTTGGATGTCACCAGTTTAAGGGCTGCTTCACGATCCTGTTCATCTCTGAACTTCCTTGCCAGCTCAAATTCTTCTTCTGCACTCAAAGGCGGAAGCCTGCCCAACTCACGCATATAAATACGTAATGGATCAGTGACCGACGGGGTGGAATTGGGACGAGCGCAGATTTCCTTACATATCTTCTCAGCCTCTTTCCTCTCTTCTGTCTTCTTCAAGCCCTGATCTTTTGCTGGATCTTTATCTTTTGTTT
>PWPY01000038.1 GCA_003558575.1 Desulfonatronovibrio sp. | reverse complement strand
CATCATCTTTTTTTGAGTCTATAAATGCCTGTTTAAACTTGGGATCAGCATCGCATTCATGGGTAGCAACAAAACGGGTCCCCAACTGAACACCGGATGCTCCGAGACGCAGGTATTTGCAGATATCCGCTCCAGTATAAATACCGCCGGCAGCAATAACCGGGATCTTTTCTCCTGATTCCTGTTCAAATGGCTTAACTGACTCTACAACTTCTTGTACAAGGTTTTCTAACTTAAAGGCTGGATCATCAAGTTGCTCTGATTTAAAACCTAGATGGCCGCCTGCCATGGGGCCTTCAACTACAAAGCCGTCAGGAATGTAATTGAATTTGGATATCCATTTTTTGCAAATAATTTTGGCTGCCCTGGCAGAAGAAACAATGGGGACTAATTTTGTTTTTGAATCTTCGGTCAGATATTTGGGTAAATCAAAGGGCAAGCCAGCACCGGAAAAAATAACATCAATGCCTTCCTGAATGGATGTTTTGACCATGTCAGTGAAGTTGGTCAGGGCAACCATTATATTTACCCCGAGTATTCCAGTTGTCATTTCTCTGGCTTTTCTAATCTCACTTTTTAAGGCCCTGATATGTGCCTGTACAGGGTTTTTTGCCACATCAGGTTCATCAATCCCAATCATGGCTGCTGAGATCACACCGATCCCTCCCTGGCTGGCTACAGCTGAAGACAGTCCTGACAGGGAAATACCAACTCCCATGCCACCCTGGATAATTGGCACTTTAGCCACAAGATCTTTTATTCTAAGTTCTGGAAAGTTCATATATTCCTCCAATATACGTTCAGATATCTTTGTATCAAAACACAGGAGATTATAAAAAGCAAGAATACGCTTGTGAAAGTATTTTCTGGCGAAAACTATCTGGAAATATTTGTGTCTTTGCAGAATGCGTCAATCATGGATTTTTTCCGGGACACAAACTCTTCCTGTCCAATTCTCGATCCAGTCAGACCTCCAGTAAGGCATATTTCTGAAAGATAATATTTATTGTTCTGGTCCACGAGAATATCCATTATGGCATAAGGAAAATCTCCTCTGGACATGATGTCTCGGCAAAATTTTTCAAGTTTTTCATTTATTATGATCTTCTGTGCTGTACCGCCCTGGGCCAGGTTTTTTCTGAAGCTGAAGGGGTTTATCTTTTCATAGGCCTCTGCATAGTCTTCAATTATCAAGACCCTGATGTCTTTTGCGTTCTTTAGAAAAGGCTGGACAATAAAAGGGTAGGGCAGGGCCTCCATGGCTGCCAGGCTTTGCAGATCTTCCATGGATTTCCATTTGCTAAGACCGAGGCCAAGGTGTTTTCGGTCTCTCTTGCACACTACTTCACCCAATGAAACATATTCAGGCAGCCTTCGCATGATATCCTTACTTCGGTATGCAACAAAAGTATGTTCAAGCATAAAAGGCCCCAGAACTTCTGCCTGGAATACTTTTGACCTGCTTAAGAACTGAGAGAGCAGAGAAGGAAATACAACCACACCCCGGTTAATAAGGTCCAGAGCTTTAAATTCTTCTCCTGGCCTTAATATGAGGTTTCCTGCAAACACATCCCCTTTTTTCAGCCTGTGATAGTTTTTTCTGAATTCGCTGATTGTGCGTATAATCATTTTTTTTTCTTTATTTCTGGTTTAGCAAAATAAGTTCTGGTTTTGCATAGCTGATTCGTTCCGGTCAAAGCATTACAATATTTCTAAACTTAGACATGCTCCAGTCTTCTGACTTAACAGACTGTTAATAATGACTTTTTCAACACTCAGATAAGTAGTGGTGAATAACTGCAATAAGTCATGATTTTTAAATGTCTTCCTGCCTTGCAGAGGTTTGTAAGACGGCGGCCAAAAAAATACAAGCTGATGATCAGTTCTGAGGTTTTCAGGTGATATAGTTCTTGACTTTTAATGAATGATATTGAAATTCATTATGCAAAACAAGATGTGTAATCCAATAAAAATAATTTCATGGAGAATTGATGAATAAGACAATTTGTCTGCGTCAAATGGCGGTTGACCAGAAAGGTATTATTAGAATTGTTGGTGGACATGGTGAGATGGGGCGAAGGATCAGAGATATGGGACTTGTTCCGGGTGTGGAAGTCCAGGTTGTTGGCCGAGCGCCCCTGAATGACCCGGTAGCTCTTCGTCTGAGAGATTTTACTTTAACTCTGCGCAACAATGAAGCAGACAACATATTTGTAGAGATTGAAAATGGCTGATAAAAAAAAGATTACCATTGCCTTGTCCGGCAACCCCAATGCCGGAAAGACCACTCTTTTTAATACCCTTACAGGTTCAAGACAGCACGTTGGTAATTATCCCGGCATTACTGTTGAAAAAAAAGAGGGCTTTATCGAAAGTGCAAGCCATATGCTGCATTTTGTAGACCTTCCAGGAACTTATTCCCTTACTGCCTATTCCCAGGAAGAGCTGGTGGCCAGAAACTTTATGGTTCAGGAAAACCCTGACCTTGTGGTGGATGTAGTTAATGCTTCGTCTCTTGAGCGAAATTTGTACCTCGCTGTCCAGATTCTGGAACTGGGCGCACCTCTGATTCTGGCCTTGAATATGATGGATGAGGTTAAAAAGAAAGGAATAAGCCTTAATACAGAGCTTCTGGAACAGCGGATGGGCTGCAAGGTTGTGGAGACTGTGGCCAGACAGGGCAAAGGGAAGCAGAAGTTGATTGAGACTATTATTGAGATGAGTAATCAGACAGAAGCCTTTAAAGCTCCTCTCAAAATCTCCTATGGCCCTGATCTTGATCCTGTAATTGAAGAAATGACCGCCATTATAGAAAGCAATGCTTTTCTTACAGATACATATCCTGCCAGATGGATTGCCCTTAAGTATCTGGAAATGGATGATGAAATCCTTGCCGAAGGAAGGAAAAAATCTAAGGATATTTCTGAAAAACTTGAGCAGGCAGGCCAAGAAGTAGCTGATCATTGCCTCAAGACATTGAAGACATATCCTGAAGCAGTAATTGCTGATTACAGATATGGTTTTATTTCGTCCCTTCTCAAGGATGTGGTTTCCAGAGATGAACAGCGCCAGCGCATTGAAATGTCAGATCAGGTGGACAAATTTCTTACCCACAGGCTTCTTGGGCCTTTGTTCATGGTCTTTGTATTATACATGGTCTATAACCTGACTTTCCTTGTAGGAGATGTTCCCCTTGGCCTTATAGAGGATTTTTTCGGCTGGCTTGGAGATGTAGTCAGGGCTGTGATGCCTGCTGGGCTGCTTCAATCTCTCATTGCCTCAGGTATAATTGACGGAGTCGGTGCTGTACTCAGTTTTGTTCCTTTGTTGATGATTATCTTTTTTTGTATCGCCTTTCTGGAAGACTCAGGGTATATGGCCAGGGTAGCTTATATGCTTGACCGTGTGTTCAGATATTTTGGTCTGCATGGTTGTTCTATCATGCCTTTTATTGTTTCCGGTGGAATTGCAGGGGGATGTGCTGTGCCAGGAATTATGGCTGCCAGAACCCTGAGAAGTCCCAGAGAAAAGCTGGCTACCATTCTAACTGCACCATTTATGACCTGCGGAGCCAAACTGCCTGTTTTTTTGCTTCTTGCAGGAATATTTTTCCCTGCTAACCAGGCACTTGCTTTATTTTTTATTACAGTTCTGGCCTGGGCCTCTGCTCTTTTGGTATCCAAACTTTTGCGCTCAACTATCATCAAAGGCCCGGCCACTCCATTTGTCATGGAGCTTCCGCCTTACAGACTTCCAACTTTGCGTGGTCTTCTTATCCATACCTGGGAACGCACCTGGCAGTACATCAAAAAAGCCGGAACAATTATTCTGGCCATATCCATAATTATCTGGGCTGCCATGACCTTTCCGCAATTACCTGAAGAGCGTCTTGCTTATTATGAATCCATGTCCATGCAAGTAGAAGACATTGATCAAGGTTTTGAAAACGATTTTGGATTAACACCAGGAGTAGATCGAGGAATTACTTTTGAGGAGCAGGTGGAATTTTCTCTTGCCGGGGAGCAACTGGCCCATTCTTATGCAGGCCGGGTTGGTACTTTTCTTGAGCCGGTAACTAAATGGGCTGGGTTTGACTGGAGAATCAATATCTCTCTTGTGGGCGGTTTTGCAGCCAAAGAGGTTATTATTTCCACCTTAGGTACAGCATATTCACTGGGGGCAGTGGATGAAGACGAACCTTCAAACTTAGCAGGGCGTATTGAACAGGATCCTGACTGGGATGCCAAAAGGGCAATCAGCCTTATTATTTTTGTTCTTTTATATGCACCGTGCTTTGTAGCTGTTGTAGCCATCGCAAGAGAATCTGCTTCCTGGAAGTGGGCAGGTTTTTCAATGGTGTTTAATACAGTTTTCGCATTTGGATTTTCAACAGTTGTCTATCAGACTCTTAAAATATTTATTTAATCAGTTGGTTTATG
>PWPY01000104.1 GCA_003558575.1 Desulfonatronovibrio sp. | reverse complement strand
CCGCCTATTATGGGGGCTGGCGGGTTTCTTATGGCTGAAATGACTAATACTCCATATGTGACTATTATGGCGATAGCCATATTCCCTGCCCTGCTTTACTTTATTTCGGTTTTTGTAATGATTCACTTTGAGGCCAAGAAGCTCAATATACGGGGGATGGATCTTGAAGATCAGCCAAGTGCTCGTGAAGTTTTTAAAATGCACTGGTTCAAGGCAATGCCTCTGGTTATAATTGTTTTGATGATGCTCTTTGGTTACTCGCCGGGTATGGCTGCATTCTGGGCTACTATATCCTGTGTTTTTATCAGCTGGGCTGATAAAGAATATCGCATGGGCCCCAAAGAAATCTGGAGAGCCATGGTTGTCGGGTCAAGAAACACCCTGGTTATTGGAGCAACCGTTGGTGTTATCGGTATTATTGTAGGAACAATTTCTCTGTCTGGAATCGGACTAAAGTTTTCTGATCTTATTATTTCCCTTTCCGGTGGAAACCTGCTTATAGCTATGGTTCTTATTGCCTTTGCATCTCTGGTACTTGGAATGGGGGTTCCAGTAACTGCTTCATATCTTATTGTAGCTGTTCTCGCTGTGCCTGCTTTGAATGAACTTGGGGTAAGTCTCATTGCGGCTCATATGATTGTTTACTGGTTCAGTCAGAACTCCAACGTAACACCGCCTGTATGTGTAGCAGCTTATGCAGGTGCTGCCATAGCAGGTTCTGATCCCTGGAAGACAGGGTGGACTGCCTTGAAGTTTTCCAAGTTGATATATGTGGTCCCATTTTTGTTTGCCTATGAACCTGCCATGGTTCTTCAGGGCAGTGTGCAGGAAATTACCATGGTTTATTTTGCAGCTACAGTGGGAACCATTGCTTTTTCAGCCTGGTCCATGTTTTATCTCTTAAGGAAAACAACCTGGTTAGAATGGATAATATTTGGGGTGGGAACATATCTCTGCTTCAGTCCTGATCTTGCTAAGGATATCATAGGTATCAGTCTGGTAGGACTCGTTCTGTTTAATCAGTACCGCAAAAACAAAAGAGATATGCAGAAGATGGCGCCTTTTGTGGCTGCAAACAAATAATCAACTGGAGCGGTTATGATAGCTTATACCATTTACCTGCCGCAAGTTAAGGGATTGTTGAAAAAGTGGAGTATGGACCTGCAGGTTTTTGTTCCCACCATGGTAGATGATGGTTTTTATGAATTTAAGTCCTGGAGTGATGATATTGAAATATCCTGGGACTATGATTTGTGCTACACTTCTCTAAAGAAATTTGTCCTGCCTGCCCAGGAAGATTTGATTTCCTTTGATATGAAAAAGTATTCAGCTGGTGCAGTGATTGAAGCTCCAAAGCAACTTTTGTTTGGGGTCCATCCTTATGATATCAAGGCCATGAATCAGCTTGATCAGCTCATGGATACGGACAGCGTTGATGTTAACTACCGGGCAAGGAGAGATAATACAGTCGTTTTTGGTTTAGAGCGGGTGCATGTGGCGGATACTGCGTTCTGGTCAGGAGTAGAAGCTGACAGGGTTGATCATGGCTATGATCTCTACTGGACAAGAATCAGCCCTGGTGCTTTTTTTGTTCAGGTTGGTTCTGCCAGGGGTGAGGAAATGCTCACAATGGACGGTCCTGTAGAAAAGGCAAGTGTGGCTCAGAAAGAGGCAGCAAGAAGATCCCACCTTAAAGTAATGGCAAAGGCTCAGAAGAACACCCTTAATTTTGACTGGAGTAAAACTCCTGACCTTGTAAATAAGTTTTTCAATAACCGCACGTTCTGGCGAGAAAAGGCCAAAACCTGTCTTTCCTGCGGTTCCTGCAACTTAGTTTGTCCCACCTGTTATTGTTTTGATATCAAGGAGGAGGCTGATGACCTGCTCCAGAATGGCAGGCGCTATCGGCAATGGGATGGCTGTATGCTCTCAGGCTTTGCTGAAATTGCCGGAGGTCACAATTTCAGGAGCTCTCCGTGGGAAAGATACAGACATAGATATATGCGTAAAGGCAAATATATTTTTGATAAACTTGGCGAACTGGGCTGTGTTGGCTGCGGCAGATGTGTCAGAGCCTGTACAGCACGTATAGCCAATCCCAGAAAAATATATAATGAAATATGGGAGGCTATTAAGAATGAAGTCTAAGTTTTCTCCCTATGTGCCAAGGCCTGCAACCTTAGTGGCCAAAAAAGAGCTTAATGAGTTTGTTACCCTTTTCGAATTTGCTCAGGACAGCGGCAAGCCCCTGGCTCACAGGCCGGGTCAGTTTATCCAGGTTTCCGTGTATGGCGTAGGTGAAGCTCCATTTTCTGTAAGTTCTCCTCCCAGAACTGATCATCATCATTTTGAGATTGCAGTGCGTAAAATCGGTTCTGTGACCAATGCCCTGCATGCCTTGGAAGTTGGTAATAAAATAGGTATCCGGGGACCCTATGGTTCCTATTTTCCCATGCAGAAATTCGTAGGTCAGGATTTTTTGTTTGTGGCTGGAGGGCTGGGGTATATTCCCATACGAAGCGTTCTTCATTACATGCTCAGACACAGGGATGAATTTGGCAGGATTATTCTGCTGGTGGGAACAAGAAATCCTGGGGAAAGAATATTTACTGACCAGCTGGCAGAAATCAGCAAGAGAAATGATCTGGAAGTTTTTGAGACAGTTGATGTTGCTGATGATACCTGGAAAGGCAATGTTGGCGTGATTACCACGCTTTTCCCCAAAATAAGCATAAATCCTGAAACCACAAGTGTGGCCACAATTGGGCCGCCCATCATGTATAGATTTGTCATTCAGGAGTGCAGTAAGCTCGGGATTCCTCAGGACAGGATATATGTTTCTCTGGAGCGGCATATGAAATGCGGGCTGGGCAAATGTGGTCATTGTCAGATTAATGGAATTAACTGCTGTCTTGATGGGCCGGTTTTCTGTTATACTGAGATTGCCGGTCTTGGTGAAGCACTTTAACAGTCTGCTTTAAATATGTTTTTTCTGAACGTGGATAGACCTACAGGAGGCTTAAATGCCGGCAAAACCCAGAGTTGCTTTTTTTGATTTTGCAGGGTGTGAGGGCGATCAACTACAGGTGGCCAATCTTGAAGAACGGCTTCTTGATATTGTTTCCCACATTGAAGTGGTAAGGTTCCGGGAAATAAAGACTATAAAGCTAGATGATTATGACATAGCCTTTGTTGAAGGTTCCATAACCAGGCCTGAAGATGAACCAAGGATCAAGGAAATCCGCGAGAAAGCTCAAGTTCTGGTTGCTTTGGGTGCGTGCGCATCTATAGGCGGGATTAACTGTCTGAAAAATTTCATTAATGAAAATGAATATATGGCTACAGTTTATGGAGATAAGGGAAGATGGTATTCTACATACGCTGCCCGTCCCCTCTCAGCAGTGGTCAAGGTTGACATGGAAATCCACGGGTGTCCCATTGACAAGAATGAATTTGCCAGGGCCGTTAAAGAGCTGCTTCTTGGTAAAATATACAGACCTCCAGATTATCCTGTGTGCGTGGAGTGCAAAATGGCAGGGAATATTTGCCGGTATGAGCAGGGCAAGCTCTGCCTTGGCATTGTGACCAGGGCTGGATGTGGAGCATGTTGTGTTACTGAGGGCAGTGTCTGCTGGGGCTGCCGGGGACTTCTCCCTGAAGCCAATATGGACGCAGCAGGCCAGATTATGAATGAACATGGATTTTCCTGGCTTGAAGCTCAGGACCATCTCAGGCTGTATTTTGGTTATAATGGCAGACTGTAAGCTCATTAGTTATGTAAAATCTTTGTATCTGATCAGCACATTTTAGTACTGGAGCCAATCCGTTTTTCTTATGTTGCAAAACTTCCTGTCGCGGCTTCGTAAGACAAAACCTGTTTTTTGGGGTTTAACAAAATAAGTTCTGGTTTTGCATAGCGTAGCCGTCGATGGTCAAACAATGCAACTTTTAGAAATCCGGACAGGCTCCAGCCTTATGACTTGGGTCGCAAAATGTGGTGAACAGTTACAAATCTTTTTCAGGTAAGTTTACAGGTATATCTATTTAAAGCCTCAGGGTTTCAGGAGATAATGTTATGGGTAGAGAAAAGGTCAAGGAAAAAACTAAGGAACAGGCTGATAAGGCTGCTCCAAAGCAGGAGACTGGTCCCAGGACATTGGAGGTCAGGCATCTGACCAGAGTGGAAGGTCATGGTAATATCGTGGTCAAACTGGACTCTAAGAATGTGATTCAGGATTGCGAGTGGCATGTGGTGGAGGCCCCGAGGTTTTTTGAAGCCATGGTACAGGGACGTCCTTATAGTGATATCCATCATATTGTTTCCAGAATTTGCGGAATCTGTTCCATTGGCCACCAGCTCTGTTCAATCCAGGCAACAGAAGATGCCTTTGGACTTAATGTTTCCAGGCAGACCCTTGATTTAAGAAAGCTGGCCCTGCATG
>PWPY01000303.1 GCA_003558575.1 Desulfonatronovibrio sp. | reverse complement strand
GGCATAAAAACAGGTGTCTCAATTTTTCCATGGGCAGTTGTCAGTTCTCCTGCCCTGGCCTGCCCGTCAATATGATCTAGTTCAAACCTGCCCAGATTATCTATTATCATAAATTATCCTGTATATTTATCATTAAAAAATGTAATCAACAGATACGACTTTACTTACCACTTGACACTTCAACTCCCATTTGCGGGCAAACCTCAGCCAGTTCGCACCCTCCACAAAGAGGCTTTCTGGCCTTACACACATCTCGGCCGAAAAAGACAAGCATATGATTGACATTGGCCCATTCAGCCCTGGGGAAAAGAGGCATGAGCTCTCTTTCAATAATATCTGGACTGGATGAGGAGGTTAGTCCAAGGCGGAAACAAATCCTTTTTACGTGTGTATCAATGGCAATACCTTCATTAATACCAAACGCACCTGACAGTACAATATTGGCTGTTTTCCTGGCCACACCAGGCAATACAAGAAGATCATCCATATTTGAAGGAACATCTCCTGCGAACTTAGAGACGATAATTTTTGCAGATGCCACAAGATTTTTGGACTTATTTCTGTAAAACCCGGCTGATCTTATTGCTGAAGCCACATCTTCAATCTCTGCCCAGGCAAGCACCTGGGGGGTGGGCCATCTTTTGAAAAATTCAGGAGTAACTTTGTTGACCTGCTTGTCTGTACACTGGGCTGAAAGCACAGTGGCCACAAGAAGTTGCCATGGATTTTCCCAGTCAAGGGCTGTCTGCGGGTTGGGATAACGAAATTTTAATATGGACAGGACTTCACTGGCAGTTTTGGCTTTGTTCACTTCAGCCTCAGTTAATCCTGTCTACTATGTATTGGGCCAAATCTTTGAGAAACTCTTTATCCCTGCCTGAGTATTGATTCAGACACTCTATGGCCTGATCAGTATTTTCCTGGGCTAAGGACATGCTCTTTTCAAGACCGATAAACCGGGGGTATGTAGCCTTGTCCTGAGACTGGTCACTGCCCACAGGTTTGCCAAGAGATGCTTCATCGCCAGTTATATCTAAAATATCATCAACAATCTGGAAGGCCAGACCAATGGATTTTCCAAATCCAGCTGCATTGGCAATGTCACTTCTCCCAACTGATGAAGACTGTGCCAAAAGTGCAGCACTAACACAGGAAGAACGGATAAGTGCTCCTGTTTTCATGGCATGCATTCTCTGCAAAACAGCAAGATCCATTTTACTGGTTCCTGTAGCCATGATGTCCACAATCTGTCCGCCCACCATACCAGCTGGTCCGGAAGCCATGGCCATCTCCCTGCATGCCGCAAGGACATGTTCAGGCAAAAGATTTGTCCCGGACATAAGATAAAAGGCATGGGTCAGCAGTCCATCTCCGGCCAGAATGGCCATGGCCTCTCCATAAACCTTATGACTGGTAGGTTTGCCCCGCCTGAGGTCGTCATTATCCATGGACGGAAGATCATCATGCATCAGGGAATAGGTGTGGATGAGTTCAATGGCACAGGCAAAGTCCAGGACTGTATCAGTCTTGATTCCAAGCATTTTTGCCCAGGAAAGACAAAGCACAGGCCTGATTCTTTTGCCCCCGGCCAAAAGACTGTAATTCATTGAATCCAAGAGCTTGGCAGGAACATCCAGATCAGCAAAACACTTGGACAAATTTGCTTCCACAAGGGAGGATAACTCGTTCAGATAATTTTTGAAATCATCAGCTTGAGGACTCAACTGTTTGACCCCCCTTTTGCTCAGTATAAATGGACATTTCATGGCGTGCTTTTTCAAGCTGCTCTCTGCATGAACCTGTAAGCTCAAGCCCCTCCTTAAAAAGGATTACACCTTTTTCCAGAGACAAATCTCCCTGTTCCAGGTCCTGAACAATCTTTTCTAACCTCTTCATCTTCTTTTCAAAATCAGCATGCTTGGCCGGCATTTTCAAACCTCATTCTTCAACAGATTTTTAAGCAGTGTTCCTAATTCGTGAATGGTATATGGCTTGGCTAAAACCCCGGCAAAACCATACTCCCTGTAATTGGCCATAACCGGATCCTGAGAGTACCCGCTGGAAACAACAGCCCTGATTTGGGGATCAACTTCCTGAATACGCTGAACAGCTTCCAAGCCCCCCATTCCCCCGGGGATTGTCAAATCAACAATCACCAGGTCATAAGGACTGCCCTGATCTATGGCCCGTTTATATTCATCAACAACTTCTTTACCGTCAGACACAAGAACCGCCTCATAGCCCAAAAGGTCAAGAACCTCTCTGACAACTTCCAGAATCTCGTCATCATCATCTAAGACCAGAATCCTGCCCTTTCCAGGCTCAAATTCTTCAGGACATGTGCCACTGCCCCTGATTAGACTGTCAGAAGCTGCAGGCAGATATACTGTAAATTCTGTCCCCTTTCCTGTTTCTGAAAATACTTGTATATGTCCGTTATGATTCTTAATAATGGAATAAGTGGTTGCCAGGCCAAGGCCTGTTCCTGTTTTCTTGGTAGTAAAATATGGATCAAATATTTTTTTAAGACTGTCATTATCAATACCGCAACCATTATCCCGGACCACAATTCTCACATACTTGCCAGCGCTTAGAGGCAGATCTGCATTACCATCCAGAGTTATATTCTTAGCTTCAATATCAACTTTACCCCCTGAGGGCATGGCCTGGGCTGAATTGATAACCAGATTCTCCAGTACCTGAGAAATCTGGCCGGGATCAACATTGGCAGGCCAGAGTCCGGAAACAATATTAAGAGAACTACTCACATTGGAACCGCGCAAGGTAAAGGCTATGGTGTCTTCTATAAGCTCTGCCATGGAGGTAGCCTCTTTAATAGGTGCTCCGCCCTTGGAAAAAGTCAAAAGCTGCTGAGTGAGCCGCCTGGCCCTTAAGCATGCTTTCTGGGCAGACTCTAACTTGGCCAGATTGATGTCATCACCCTCCATTGAGGACTTGACCATGATTATATGATTAAGAATTGCTGTCATGATGTTATTGAAATCGTGAGCTATGCCCCCAGCCAGAAGTCCTATTGATTCTAACTTTTCCTTACGAAGACGTTCATCTTCAAGATGCAGGATATGAGAAATATCCTGAAAAACCATAACTGTACCAAAAATCTGGCTGTCCCGGTCATAAATTGGGGAAATCTTGAAAGATATTTGATGCTCCTGCCCGGACTTACTTTTAAGAATTGAACCTCTGGGCTTTTCAAAATTCTTTTTACTGGAGATTACCTTTTGAAACGGGTCAAAAGAATTACCAATATTATCCTGCAGGGTAAGCACACTGCTGTAATGGCTGCCTTTAACCTCTTGGAGCTGCACATTTAGAACATCTTCGCCCACCCTGTTGATGAATACCAGAGTTCCATCTTTATCTGTGGTCAAAACAGCATCACCAATACTTTTAAGGGTAACAGCGAAAAATTCCTTTTCAGACTGAAGCTGCTGCTCTGCTTTCTTGCGCAGGCTTACCTCCTGGTTGAGGCTTTCATTAACCTTGACCAGTTCGTCAGTCCTCTCCCTGACTTTTATTTCTAATCCTTCATAAAGGGCTTTGAGTTCCTTTTCCATGTTTTTCCTGGTGGTAATGTCATGAAAAATGACAATATAACTCAAACCACAGGACATGCTAACCATGGACATGGACGCTTCAATATAGATGGTGCCCTTGTCAGGGTCATTATGTGCAAATTCCAGTCTCTGATATTCTCCTGAAGATCTGGCATGATAGTATGCCACAAGGTCGCGTCCTACAAAATCACTTGTCTTACTATCAATAAGGTTGCTTTCTTTTATGGAAAATATCTTCTTAAAAGACAGGTTATATCTGATAATTCTGCCGCTTTCATCCATTACCACCAAACCATCTGCCAGGTTGTCCATAATGGTGCTTAAATATGTCAAGGCCTGCTGAAGCTCATCAGTAGCATCACTGACAGCTTTTTTCAGATTTCCAACATATCCTGACAGTTGGTGGCGCATTCCTTCCAGAGTTTTGGCCAACTCTCCAATTTCGTCGTTGGAATCGACCTTGATCTCAAAATCAAGATCTCTGCTTTCAAGCCTGCGGGCATAGCCTGTCAAACGCTCTAAAGGACGCGAAATCTGATTCATAAAATGATAAACACCCAGGATGCAAAGGACAAAAAGAATTAAGTTAAATGCCTGAATCTTAAGCAAGGCTGAGACAATCTTACTATTGATTGTCTTCATCTTCATGCCGATATGGATATACCCCCCCCTGCCCATTAAAACCGCGCCTGAAACATCTAAATATTCTTCACCGCCGATATTGATGAATTCGTAATGTTGTACATTATCCTTAGAGGATCTGGGAGAAAAGCTAATCTCGTCAGGTATTTCCGGGGCAAAGGTATGAGCAAAAATCTTTCCCGCTTTATCATAAACTAAGATGTAACCTACCCCTTCTACCAGCATGTACTGATCAACAATAGACTGAACCGTTGAGGCATCCTGGCTCAAT
>PWPY01000192.1 GCA_003558575.1 Desulfonatronovibrio sp. | reverse complement strand
TTTGTCAGCAGTACTTGCGCTGCTTTTGTTTGTTCCTGGATGTCAGGGTAGCAGAGCTGTTAACGTTCTCTGGCCAGACCTTAATGATCAGTATATAGAGACCACCCGCCAGTGGACCAGAACTGGCAGCATTCATTCCGGATTTGAAACGGAAATTATTGTTCACGCCACCTATAAAAGTAAGGACTGGCTTGAAGCATATTCTAATAAAAATGTCCAAGTGTTTGCCAAAACTGCACAGGAACAGGAAGATACCCGCGAAACCCTTTTCAGGACAGAGGGTAAGGAAACTGAGTTTTTTTTATCCATCTACAGTCCAAAAACAGAACAGTCCAGGCTCAGTTTCAATGATCCTTTGTGGTCCATATTTGTATTGGATGAAGGACAAAAATATTATCCCCTTGAAATTCGTCCTGTGAGAGAGCCATTAGCCCGAACGCAGGTTTTTTTCCCTCATGTGCGGCAATGGCATAATAACTATATCCTGAGGTTCCCTGGAGAGCCTGGAGATTCATTTACCATGATTATGACAGGACCGTTAGGCAGGATTGAACTTGACTGGTGAGGAGATGTTCTTGAAAGAAAAGTTTGGACTGATACTTTTTATCTTTTTTCTTGCAGTGGCTTCAGCTGATGCCTGGGAGCCACATCTTGCGGGTGATGCTTTTGCTCCTGAGACCCTGCTGGTTGTAAACAAAGAAAAACAGAATTTTTTTGTTTTTTCCAATAGAAGCCCCCTTCAGAAAGAATATTCATGGCAATGTACAACTGGACAGGCTCATGGCTCCAAGCTTGTGGAGGGAGATCTCAAGACCCCTGAGGGTATATATTTTCTTGAGAGAAGAATTTCTCAGAATCTTCCTTTTGATCTTTACGGTGAACTGGCATTCACGCTCAACTATCCCAACCCTATAGACCGAATTCATAACCGTACAGGCCACAGTATCTGGATTCACGGGCGTGGTCGTGAAGTTGTACCCTTTGACACGGAAGGGTGCGTGGCAATGGATATGGAATATATGCGGGCTCTGGAAGATATGGTTGTTCTATCCAAAACCCCAGTTGTTATAGCCAATGATATCACTTGGGACCCAGTAGAAATTGAGTCCAAAAACTCCAGGAAAGTGGCAAAGTTAAGTCAGGCCTGGGCTGAGGACTGGAAGGTGAGATCAGACAGTTATTTTGATCATTATCATCCAGATCTCTTTCCCAGAAGTTCAGGCCAGAGTTTTAATAATTTCAAGGCGCATAAAAAAAGGCTTTTTAATCAGTATTCCTGGATTGATGTTTTTATTGAAGAGCCAAAAGTTCTTGAAGGCCCGGGATACTGGGTGAGTTATTTCGGTCAGGTGTATAAAGCTCCAGGGTTTTATTCTAAAGGGATAAAGAGGCTTTACTGGAAACCGGACGATGATGGAGAATTCAGGATAGTTGGAGAGGAGTGGCGCTCATACCCTCATGATTATCTGGAGCAGGATTATTTGTTTACCAGAAAAGAGGAAATAAGATCAGTTGTAAGTGGCTGGAGAAAGGCATGGCTTGAAGCCGATATAAATAAATACGGCAGTTTTTATCACGAGGACGCTGTCCAAGGCGACTTGAAAGGCATTGACAGCATTTTGGACCATAAACGTGATATCTGGGGTAGAGGATCATTGCCTGCTGGCATTGATCTGGAAAAGATTAACATCGCCTTTACTGATCAGGATTTCAGGGTGGATTTTTTTCAGAGTTATGCTTCAGCAACGGGGTATTCTGATTATGGACATAAAACTCTAATTATGGTGCCTTATGGAGATGATTGGCTGATAACTAAAGAATCCTGGAGTGAGGTCAGGTGAGAGGCACCAGGTATAATATAATACTCATGCGTGATGATACATCAGTGAAAAGGTTTCGCTTGAGACCTTTCTGGCTGAAGTTCTTTATTATTGCTTTTGTTTTTTTGTTTTGTTCATCCATTGCCGGGGGTTACATCGCCTATGTTCTGTATGAAGAAAAAGAGGCAATATCAAGAAGTTATCAGAACAAAGAAGAAATGCTCAGTGAATCCAGGCGCGAGTTACAAAGGCTGCAAAATGTAGAAAAAATGCTTAAAAGCTATAACGAGCTTGATCAGAGTTCCCTTTTAGCTGGTTCAAGGAGAAAAGAGGAAGCTAAATCTGTGGTTGATCTGTCAGGTATGTTTGGTTTGGTGGATAAAGGCATGGTAGGCATTTCCAATGTGCAGGCCAGATTTGTAAGAGATAATAGAATGAGGGTTCAGTTTGAAGTCAATAACCTTCAATCTGAAGGGACTGTATCCGGCAGGGTTTTTTTATTCCTTATAAGACAGGATGGGCTCGAAATTGACCTGGGACTTGATGACAACGATCTCGACTTTGCCATAGCCAGGTTTAAGAATGTGGACGTGACCTTTGATTTGCCAGAGGCAGTGAATGAAGATAGCATTTTTGCTTTGCGTGTAGTGGCGAGGGACATCAGTGGAAATGAGATTTATGCTGAAACCTTTCCCTTTTCTCATATCGTTATATAGCTGGATCAAGGTATAATAACAAATTCTTTGCCAGAAAATTTCTTTTCACCAGGAATAGTTATAGAGTATGACCAGTTTTTTTGTAAATCTTCCCTTGAAGTTCACAGTCAGCCATCCAGAATATCAGAGTTTTTTTCTCCAAAATAAAATATGCCCTGAGTTAGGTCTTGACTGCCTGAGTATGGATGACCTCCCAAGTAAATGGCACACAGAAAAAGCAAAGGCTTTTCTGGACAAAAAATTAAAAGTTTCTGTCCATATGCCATTTTTGGACCTTAATCCAGGAAGTTTAGATAAATATGTTCGTGAGGCCAGTGAGAAAAGGCTAGTTCAGGCAGTTAATCTGGCCCAGAAATATTACCCGTCACATATTATAATTCATTCCGGCTACCATCCTGGTCCTTATGATGATGACTACTCAAGATGGCTGAACAATTCAGCCTCCACCCTGAAAAATGTTCTTAAACTGTCTAAAGGTATCCCTGTATATCTGGAAAATGTTTATGAGCAGGACCCCACTTTTATAAAAGATCTTATAAATGAATTAGATGGCAAGGCAGGGTTTTGCTTTGACCTGGGGCACTGGTTCAGCTTTGGGCAGGGCGAAAAAAACAAAGATCTTGGATACTGGTTACAGACCTTAGCTCCGTATTTAAAACATCTTCACCTTCATGATAATTTTGGTGATATTGATGAACATTTGGGAATGGGGGCAGGAAAAATTCCTTTTGTTGAGTTGTTTGCCGGGCTTGAGTTTCTCAGTATTTCGCCAACTTTTACCCTTGAACCTCATTCACCTGAAGATTTAGAGCAAAGTCTGGAATTCATTACAAAACATCAATACTGGTTCAGTTTACTGGGTTTAAGAAAAAAAGATTTTGATTTTCTTAAAGGGATTCGCTCTTTTTAGCCAGTTATAATTTTGCCATTCAGCCTGCATCAGCCGCTTTTTTTATTGCGAGCAGGCAAGGCGTAAACAAATCCCTGACCATTAAATATTATTGCGAAAATAAGTAGATGGAAAAAATAACTGATCAAACGTGCTCCTGAAGGGATGAAACTGTTCCTCTGGATGGGGAGATTGCCGAACTAAAGGGTAAGCCTGATTGTAGTGAAGGGGAAAGGTTTCAGCACAAAGGGATTATCAATCCTTTTACAACGGCTGATTCCTGCAAAGGCCCAGATAATCTGAAAGATAAGGTAGATGACGCGCCTTGTTGAGGGCCGGAAAACATCCTTGCACCGGAGGTGGAAGGCGAAAAAGCAGGGCTCAGGGCCTGGCATTTTGTCCAAAACTGGATGACTACTTCAGCAGGGCCTGTGCCTGTTATCTCCCATGCTTGGTCATGGAAAGACCAGTTGGGAGCGGCAGGGGCAAGGCTTGGAGTCATCAGAGATAATTACCGCTTTTCACCAGGTCTTTATGCCTTGGGCAATCCCAATGAATTGAGTCAGGTTATTGTTACCTGTAACTACAAGCTGACTTTTGATATTTTACGCAGGGAACTTCAGGGCAGATCCATATGGATTCTTGTAGTGGAGACTTACGGGATCAATGTCTGGTGCGCAGCAGGCAAAAAAAGCTTCAGCACTGATGAGGTGATCAGGCAGGTAAAGCAGTCAGGTCTAAACAAAATAGTCACACACAGAACCTTAATCCTGCCTCAACTGTCTGCGCCATCTGTAGCCGCACATAAGCTTAAAAAACTCTGTAGATTTAAAGGTGTTTTCGGCCCCATCAGGGCCAATGATCTGCCTGAATTTCTGGACAATGGAATGCATACTGAATCACAGATGCGAGGTTTGAATTTTCCTTTGTCAGAAAGAATGGAAGTGGCCATAGTTGAAGTCTACGGGGCGAGAAAGCTCATGTTCTGGGCTTTTCTGGCCTGTTTTGCACTGGCTGCACTTGGGCCTGGGGGCTTTACTTTACAAGGTATCTTTAAAAGCGGCCTGGGCGCTT
>PWPY01000152.1 GCA_003558575.1 Desulfonatronovibrio sp. | reverse complement strand
CCAGATAGTGTCCATATCTTCATCCCTGATCCCATTTCTGGAACATGATGATGCTAACAGAGCACTCATGGGATCAAACATGCAGCGCCAGGCTGTTCCGCTTCTGCAGGCAACACAGCCTCTCGTAGGAACAGGAATGGAAGGTATTGTAGCCAGGGACTCTGGAAGTTGCGTTGCTGCAGAGGAAGACGGAGTGGTCAGATACGTGGATGCTGAAAAGGTTGTTGTAAGTTATGACAAGCCACTCTCACCGGTAAAAGGTGATACAGTCTGCTATGAACTTCAGAAGTTTCATAAGTCAAACCAAAACAGTTGCTTTGGCCAAAGGCCAAGGGTTCTTCCTGACCAGGTGATCAAGAAAGGAGATA
Organism: Desulfonatronovibrio sp.; assembly: GCA_003558575.1. GTDB lineage: Bacteria > Desulfobacterota > Desulfovibrionia > Desulfovibrionales > Desulfonatronovibrionaceae > Desulfonatronovibrio. The sequence continues at coordinate 4,175 of PWPY01000152.1, read as the reverse complement.
TTCTGGCAGATGGCCCGGGAATTTTAGATGGTGAACTGGCCCTTGGCAAAAATCTGCTTGTAGCCTTTATGCCCTGGTGCGGATATAACTTTGAGGATTCTATTCTCATTTCAGAACGAATGGTCAAAGATGATGTTTTTACCTCGGTTCACATCGAAGAGTTTGACGTGATTGCCAGAGACACCAAGCTTGGACCTGAGGAAATAACAAGAGATATTCCCAATGTCAGTGATGAGATGCTGAAAGATCTTGATGATAGCGGAATAATCATGATCGGTGCCAAGATCAAGCAGGACGATATTCTTGTGGGTAAAATTACTCCCAAAGGGGAATCTCAGCTTACACCTGAAGAAAGACTTTTAAGGGCCATTTTTGGCGATAAGGCAAGGGATGTAAAAAACACCTCACTTAAGGTACCGCCGGGGATTGAAGGCACCGTAATAAACGTAAAGGTTTTCAACCGCCGTTCCAGTGATAAGGACGAGCGGACTAAATCCATTGAAGACTATGAGTTAGACAAGCTTTCCAGAAAGGAAGAAATCCATATTGCTTCTGCCACAGCTAATACCCGGGATAAAATATGGGAGGTGATTTCTGGAAAACGCCTTGCCACAACAATAATGGGCAAAAAGAAAGGCCAGGTTCTTGCTGAGGCTAATCAGACACTCAAAAGAGAGATGCTGGACCCCATTCCAGTAAAAAAATTAGCCGGAGCATTTGCAGGAAAAGATGTTAATGAAGCCCTTGATGAGATACTTCATTCCTATGATAACCAGATAAGGCTGATCCAGAACATGTACAGCCAGAAGCGGGATAAGGTTACAGAAGGTGACGATCTTCCACCTGGTGTGACTAAGATGGTCAAGGTTTATGTTGCAGTAAAGAGAAAACTCAGTGTGGGTGATAAAATGGCTGGAAGGCATGGTAACAAAGGTGTTGTTTCCTGCATCCTCCCTGAAGAAGATATGCCATTTTTTGCAGATGGAACTCCCATGGATATTGTGCTTAACCCTCTTGGTGTTCCTTCCCGAATGAATATAGGTCAGATTATGGAAACCCATTTAGGCTGGGCAGCCCGGGAGCTTGGAAAGCAACTGGCTGACATGCTTGAATCCGGGGTCGATGTCCAGATGCTGCGCCAGGAAGTAAGCGGGGTATTCAATTCTCCTGAAATAGATGAACTGGCTAAAACACTTGATGATGAGCAGTTTGTAGCAGCAGTAAGGGAGCTTGAAACAGGGATCATTACTAAAACCCCTGTCTTTGACGGAGCCAGAGAAGAGGAAATATGGTCATGGTTAGAGAAAGCGGGGCTTAGCAATGATGGAAAATCTGTACTGTATGATGGAAGGACAGGAGATCCTTTTAAAAACAGGGTGACGGTGGGATATATGTATATCCTTAAACTGCATCACTTGGTAGATGAAAAGATTCATGCCCGTTCCACAGGACCATATTCACTTGTGACGCAGCAGCCTCTGGGTGGTAAAGCCCAGTTTGGCGGCCAGAGACTGGGTGAGATGGAAGTATGGGCCATTGAGGCATACGGTGCAGCCTATCTTCTGCAGGAATTTCTCACTGTAAAGTCAGATGATGTCACCGGACGAGTCAACATGTACGAAAAGATAGTTAAAGGAAATAACTTCTTAGAATCAGCCATGCCTGAGTCTTTTAATGTCTTAATAAAAGAGCTGATGGCCCTGGGATTGGATGTTGACCTCCTTCAGGACGAGAAGAAAAAACATCATAGATAATTTTTCAAATGATGTACGGCTGGATTTGCTTCAGGATTTTATTTTAGAAGATGAAGCAACAGCCGGTAAATATAAAGGGAAACTTTTTACATATATAAGGACGGGGATATGAGTTTAGACGATCTTTTCTCCCAGCGGTCTGCAAGTACCACAACCATTTCGGGCAAAGAGCTCAAGGGAATCAAGATACGAGTCGCTTCTCCCGAAAAGATACGTGAGTGGTCATTTGGTGAAGTAAAGAAGCCTGAGACAATCAATTACAGGACTTTCAAACCAGAGCGGGACGGACTCTTTTGCGCCAAAATATTTGGTCCGGTTAAGGACTATGAATGCAATTGCGGAAAATACAAGCGCATGAAACACAGAGGGATTGTGTGTGAAAAATGCGGTGTTGAAGTAATCGCATCCAAAGTCAGAAGGGACCGAATGGGGCATATCGAACTTGCCGCACCGGTTTCTCACATCTGGTTTCTAAAGAGTCTGCCGTCCAAGATTGGGACTTTGCTGGATATGACCATGGCTGACATGGAAAAGGTGCTCTATTTTGATGCTTATATGGTCATTGACCCAGGTCAGACAGCGCTAACCAAAAAACAGGTCATTTCAGAAGACCAGTATATGCAGGTTATTGATACTTATGGTGAAGACGCCATTAAAGTAGGAATGGGGGCGGAAGTTGTCCGGGATCTTCTCATGGAGTTAGATCTGGAAAAGCTCAGAAATGAACTGCGTGAAGAATCTCAGGCAACACGGTCTCAGACCAAAAAGAAAAAAATCGCTAAACGCTTGAAAATAGTGGAAGCCTTTTTGGAGTCAGAAAACAAGTGCGAATGGATGATCATGGAAACAATTCCTGTGATTCCTCCTGAACTTAGACCACTGGTTCCTCTTGACGGAGGGAGATTTGCAACTTCTGATCTTAACGATCTCTACAGAAGGGTTATCAACAGAAATAATCGACTGAAAAGACTGCTTGAGCTCGGGGCGCCGGATATCATTATACGAAATGAAAAAAGAATGCTTCAGGAAGCAGTTGACGCCTTGCTTGACAATGGAAGGCGGGGCAGAGCAATTACAGGAACCAATGGACGTCCTCTGAAGTCATTGTCTGATATGATCAAGGGCAAACAGGGCAGATTTCGTCAGAACCTGCTGGGTAAGCGCGTTGACTATTCCGGACGTTCGGTAATTGTAGTAGGACCTAATCTCAAACTTCATCAGTGCGGTCTTCCCAAAAAGATGGCTTTGGAGCTTTTCAAGCCTTTTCTTTATTCCAAGCTTGAAGAGAAAAATTATGCCAGCACAATAAAAAGTGCCAAAAAAATGGTTGAAAGGGGAGATGTAGTTGTCTGGGATATCTTAGATGAAGTAGTTAAAGAGTACCCCATCCTTCTAAACCGTGCTCCCACCCTTCACAGGCTGGGAATCCAGGCTTTTGAGCCTATTCTGGTTGAAGGCAAGGCAATAAGGCTTCATCCCTTAGTCTGTTCTGCATTCAATGCTGACTTTGACGGCGACCAGATGGCGGTTCATATACCCCTTTCCATTGAGGCGCAGGTGGAGTGCCGTGTTCTTATAATGTCAACGAATAACATTCTTTCTCCTGCCAATGGCGAACCCATTATCTTGCCTTCGCAGGATATTGTGCTTGGGCTCTACTACCTTACTGCGGAAAGATCTTTTCAAAAGGGAGAAGGTAAAATCTTCTCTGATCCAGGTGAGGTCGTTTGCGCTATTGATGCTGGGGTTCTGGATCTCCATGCCAAGATTAAGGTTCGGGTTGATGGTAAGATAGTTGATACTACCCCAGGCAGAATTATTGTTGGTGAGATTCTTCCTGAAAATGTGCCCTTCGAACTCGTCAACTGCCTGCTGACCAAGAAGACCATTGCCAACCTGGTTGGTCAGACATACCGCAGGGCCGGAACAAAGGCTACAGTCATATTGTGCGATAAGTTGAAGGATATGGGTTATGAGTACTCAACCCGAGCGGGTATTACCATCGGGGTCAAGGATATGAAAATTCCTCATAACAAGGAAAAAATCCTTACTACTTCCCAGGATCAGGTTAATGAAATCGAAAATCAATACAGGGAGGGTATTATCACCCGAACTGAAAAGTATAATAAGATTGTTGACGTCTGGACTAAGGCTACTAATGATATTTCCTCACAAATGATGAATGATATTTCCAAAGATATTGTTGAAAACAAAGAAACCGGAGAAAAAGTTGAGAATGTAAGTCTCAATCCTATTTTCATGATGTCCAACTCCGGAGCCAGGGGTAATAAGGACCAGATGAGGCAGCTTTCAGGTATGAGAGGACTTATGGCAAAGCCCTCTGGAGAAATCATTGAAACGCCCATTACCTCATGCTTCAGGGAAGGCTTGACTGTATTGCAGTACTTTACTTGAACTCAT
>PWPY01000081.1 GCA_003558575.1 Desulfonatronovibrio sp. | reverse complement strand
TCTAATGTCCGCCAAAGGGGGATGCTTGCCCCCTCCGGACTCTTAATCGTTTGGTTTAAATAGCTTTGGAGAATATTTGTTGATTGTCATAATATATGTTGAAACAAACCTGAAGTGTGGTCCGGCTTCCCCCTTTTGGCGTACACAAGAAAACTCACCAGCCTATTGCTCTTGGCTTACAAAAAAAAGATGAGCAGTTTATTTTTTAAAATCCACATGAAACTTCGGAGAACCGTTTTTAGTAACACTCTGTAAAATTAAGACCTTATAACAGGCAATCAAGGATAAGAAATGCTTAAAATGAAAAAATTCAATCTGGGCCCTTTGGAAACAAACTGTTACCTTCTCTATAAGGGCAAGGAAGCCATAGTCATTGACCCCGGGGGAGATCCTGAGGTCTTACTGGACTATATAAATAATAACGGTCTTACCCTTAAGGCAATCTTAAATACACATCTGCATTTTGATCACATTCAAGGGAATGCAGAGCTGTCTTCACAGACCAAAGCTCCTGTTCTATCACCTGAAAAGGATAGATTTCTTTTAAGTGAAGAAGTGGGAGCTGGAGGTTTTATGGGACTTCCTAAGACGCCTGAATTTGAGTTTCAGAATCTTGAATCAGGAGAAACAAGCTTTCTGGGTTCAACCTGTCATATTCTGAATACACCAGGACATACCCCAGGCAGCCTTTCGTTTTTCTTTCCAGATCTTGAAGGTGTGTTTGTGGGTGATCTTCTTTTTCATCGCTCAGTGGGAAGGACTGATTTTCCAGGGGGCGATGCAGAAGTTTTAAAGCAGTCAGCCAGGGAACAGATATTTGTCCTTCCAGACAACACCACTATATATTCTGGACATGGCTTAGACAGCCGGGTTCTGGACGAAAAACTGCACAATCCTTTTTTTCATGAAAATTCGTTCTTTTAACAAAAGGATTGTTCACCATACAATCTTAAAAGATCAGGGTGGAACAGCCATGGTGGCCAACCTGCTTAATCAGGGGCTACAGGCATTGGGAGCAGGCAGTTCGGTCCAGAGTGAAGTTGTTCCCTCCCGGAAAAATGATCCTGCTGTTGTAAAATTTGTACCTGAAAAAGATGTATTCTACCATATTCACTCTACAAGAGACTGGGCAGGCACACTCAAATCATTAGAGAGTGCCGGTGTGACTCCGGTTATAACCATGCATGATGCATCTATTTTGACTGGTGGGTGTATTTATCCGTTAGAATGTGTTGAATGGGTGAAGGGGTGCTGCAACTGCCTCAGAGGTTATACTGATTCAGAATCCATTTTAAAACAAAAGAAAGAAAATCTTCTGGCCATTGATCCCATTCTGGTGAGTCCATCAAGGTGGCTTGCTGACATGTCTGAAAAGGCATTTCCAGGGCTTAGAATCAGAGTTGTTCCCAACGGTATTATGGTCAGGGCCAATGTAGATGCAAATGTCAGACATTTATCTGATTTTAAAGGCAAGCTTGTTCTTTTTGTGGCTCATGGGGGAACTAAGGCTGGTTATAAAAGCGGCTCAAGATGGATTGAGATATGGAATGAGATAAAGCAAAAGGAACCTCAAAGCAGGGCTCTTTTTATTGGCAGCGAAAAGAGTGATCAACTTAAGGATGTTTTTCAACTTCCTTATCTTCCCAACAATACTTTACGAACCATAATGCAGTATGCTGATGTCCTTGTTTATCCGTCCCTTGCGGATAATCATCCCTTAGTAGTACTTGAAGCAATGATGAGCAGGCTTCCAGTAGTTGCTTTTGCTGTGGGTGGAATCCCTGAGCAGGTTGAATCAGGTAAAACAGGCATGCTTGTCCGGCCTGGAGATTTAAAGTCTTTAAGCAAGGCAGCTGTAACCCTGTTGAGGGATCGCCTGCAGGCTAAAAATTTGTCAGACAGGGCATTTCAGCTGGCAACACAAAAATTTTCCAGTGAAAAAATGGTTGAAGGGTATTTGAAAATTTATGATGAATTCTAAATAAACATGGTGAACAGTTACAAAGTATGGAGAAGAAAATGAATAGAAATGAAATAATCTGGCTTGACTTACGAAGCAAGTGCTGAGGTCTGGGATTGGAGGTGGGTTGGCATCTCCGTTTTTCCAAAGGCAGGCATTTGCGGGTGATGGCTCTTAAGGAGTCAAAGCAGCAGCTTGAAAATGTTCTGCATATTCATCCTGAGTGGAAGTTAAGCATTGCTGAAAAAAATGATCACCTTGAAGCTGATTATGTAAAAAAAGATAATCTTTATGAAAAAGAATAATTTTCTTATTTTGGGATGCAGTCCCAGAAAAGGTGGCAATAGTGATTATGCTGCTCACAGGGTTATGGATCTAACCTTGAATAAAGGCCTTGATCCGGAATTGTTATTCTTGCGTGATTATAAAGTTATGCCTTGTCTCGGGTGTCACCAATGTGCAGATGCAAAGAACTTTTCATGTGTCCTTGATAAACATGATCAGTGTAGAGAACTCTTAGAAATAATTGACCAGGCAGAAATGGCTTGTTTTTGCTCACCAATTTATTTTTATCATGTTCCAGCAGGATTTAAGGCTCTTATTGATAGGGGCCAGAGTTTTTATGAAAGATGGATGCAAAAGGGTATTACAAAAAAACATAAAAAAGCATTATGTGTTTTGGTGGCAGGACGGAAAAAGGGAGAAAACCTTTTTAAAGGCAGTTTGCTGACAATGAAGTATTTTCTTGAGCCTTTTGATTATGATTTGTCAGATCTTTGTCTCAAGGGAGTAGATCTCAAAAATGATCTCAAAGAAAATCTGGAGCTACAGGCTGTTTTAAGTGATTTTTGCGAAAAAAATATCCCTCATTAACAAACATCACCTGATTTGACTAAGGAGAGGAGTAATTCTTCAGTGATAAAATTCCTCAGGTCAAAGTTTTTTGCTCATATTATTGGTAAAAGATGCCAGGTTTGTTCCAGAGTACTGGAGGGTGTGCATTATGGCATAATGCTGTGCAGTGATTGTGCTGATCAACTGGTTCCGAGGACAGGGGGATATTGTGCCATGTGCGCCCGTGTATACGCGTTGGATGATGAGTCCACTCATCTGTGCTTAGACTGCAGGCTGAAGCCTGTCCTGTGGGATGGCATAGCATTCCATTCAGTGTATCAGGGCCTTCTCAGGGACATGATTATCAGATACAAGTTTAATGCGGATCTCGGACTTGGCAATGTCCTGGGAAGTCTTCTTTATGAAGCTGCCTCGAACCATCATTATGAATATCTGGACTGGATAATTCCTGTGCCCCTTCATGATATAAGGCTGCAAAGCAGGGGGTTTAACCAGAGCTTGGAGCTCTCCAGAATTCTTGGAAAGAAGACTAAACTTCCGGTACTTAAAGATGTTTTGGTAAAAGTGCGTCACACTCCACCTCAAAGTTCCATGGGGAAAAAATCAAGGCTGAAAAGTCTGAAAGGAGTTTTTCAAGTAAGAACAGATATTGTCAAAAATTCCAGAATAATATTGGTGGATGACATAATGACAACAGGCTCAACCTTGAAGGAATGTTCCAAGGTTCTTCTTGAAGCAGGAGTGGCAGAGATAAGAGTGGCAATTCTATCGAGAGCAGTGTGAAAGTTATTTTTTCTAATTATATGTCTTGACTACACTCAGTCTTTATGTGTAGTAATCTCTTTTCCATTTTGGGAGGTAAAAATGTTTGCAATAATAGAAGCTGGTGGAAAGCAATTCCGAGTCCGTGAAGGACAGCAGGTAAAGGTGGCCAAACTTGCAGATGAGGCCGGATCTGAAATTGTAATAGACAAGATCCTGGCTGCAGGAACTCAATCAGAAGTTAAATTTGGACAGCCTTATGTTGAAGGAGCCAAAGTAGTCTGTGATGTTTTAAGTCACGAAAGAGACAAGAAAATCATTGTTTTCAAGAAAAAAAGGCGTAAAGGTTACAGTAAGAAACAAGGGCATCGCCAGGATTTTACCAGATTAAGGGTAAAGACCATAGAGGCATAGTCCGGGGAGGATTTTGAAATGGCACATAAAAAAGCTGGTGGTAGTTCCAGAAATGGAAGAGATAGTCAGGGCCAGAGAAGAGGCATCAAAAAATATGGCGGACAGTTAGTCAAGGCAGGAAATATTCTTGTAAGGCAGCTGGGAACTAAAGTTCATCCTGGTGAAAATGTAGGCCTTGGCAGAGACTATACACTTTTTGCTCTGATTGATGGGCATGTAAAGTATGAAAAATACACCCGTCAGAAAAAGATCAGAACCAGAGTCTGTATTGTTCCGGCTGCAGTTTAACTTATTTTAGTTCGGAATTTAATTTTTCTAAAAGCCGCCTGATTTTCCAGGCGGCTTTTTTTTTAGGGATATGGTGATCCATGAGATTTGTTGATGAAGCCGTTATAACTGTTCGTTCAGGCAGGGGAGGCAATGGGTGTGTTTCTTTCAGGAGGGAAAAATATATTCACAAAGGAGGTCCTGATGGAGGAGATGGTGGAAAGGGAGGAGACGTATATTTTCAGGCGGATGACAAGCTCCTGACTTTATATGATTTTCGCCATAAACGTATCTATGAGGCCCAG
>PWPY01000135.1 GCA_003558575.1 Desulfonatronovibrio sp. | reverse complement strand
CAAGGGAGAAAGCGGGTGGTGGAAGATAGTATGTTATGGATTATTATCGGCCGTGAATACGCTATCACCTGTACATTAATAGCTTTTATTATGCTATTACCCTATCATTACTTATACAATAGAAATTCTGTTTGTTCGTGTGGGGCAAATGCCTGTATGTTATCAGGAGTTGCTTGAAACAAAGCCCTCCTTCTTAGCGACTGTCCTTCTTTTCTTTCTGCTCCTCCCCTTTCCACATTTTTAATCACTGACAGAATTCTGTTGTTGAACTTTTGAGTATTGCGCTTACCCGCAATGTCGAATTGTATACCGTTATCGTCTGAAATACTTCGTGACCAGGATAAACACCCGTGAATTATTGAGTGAGGGTAAGATGGGAAAATTATTTTGCAGAGTTACGATAACGGATATCCAATCAGCCAACTCTTTGTCGGCCTTTCGCCGGGCGTGGTATTGGGGCTACTGATTGATAACCTCGCCCTGGGAATCGCCTTCGGGTTGTGTGGTGGGGTCGTGGTTGGTGCAATGACGAAAAAGTAAGGTTCAGGGTACAAGGCATAGGGATCAGGGTTTATCGCACTCCGGTGTCAGTTTCCGGGCCGGTTGCGCTGGCGCCTCGATGTCATTCCCGCCCCATTCAGCGATCGCGTCTCGTTGCGGGATGGTGGTGTCATCCTCAGACCCGGGGCGATGCCCCGGGCTGGGCTGATTCAGGCTTTCAGCCTGGGGTAGTTGTACCGGAATCATGGTTATTGTCCATGCATCAAGATTCAACATTGTCAACTGCCTACTGTCTACTGCCCATTGCTGCGTGCATTTGCGCAGTCCCGACCCATTGGAGTCAACTTTTCCTCTGCGGGATTTAATGAGTTCTCCAAGTTGGCCAGAGATGGCTCGGCTACGGTCTTCTTCGCTGTTGCTTCGAAGTCCTGCGCTCGCCATGACAGGGCCTTTAGGGATTAAAGGGCGGCGCTTAAGGGGAGATCTGGTGAATAGGGATCGGTTTGCGCCGCCCGGTTATTACCACCGCGTCTGTCATCCCGCCTGCCCTCTGTGGCCTTTTCGGGCTTTGCGGTTCACGTTACGGGCAGGTTCCCCATTGGGGTTGCATATCGTCCCGTCCGTGAAAATCTGAGCCATCGTCAAAATAATCTGGTTTTGTTGAAACAGTTTCTACACACCAGCCACTGATATCCTGATAAAATGAAATAGCGTTATAGAACATCATTCTGAATCCCATCCAGGTCACATTGCTCACATCCCATTCACTGATATCCTGATTGAAAGAATAAGCATTCATAAACATCGCTTCCATACTCTCAACACTGCTCACATTCCAATCACCGATATCCATGTTGAAGTTTGACGCCCCCTCAAACATCGAATTCATGGTGGTTACACTGCTTACATCCCACGCTCCTATGTCTTGGTTGAAAGAATTTGCGCCATTGAAAACATCAAACATTTCCGTCACATTACTGACATTCCACGCTCCAATATCCTGATCAAAAGATTCTGCTGAACTGAACATTTGATTGATTCTTGTTACACTACTCAGATCCCAGCCACTAATATCCTGGTTAAATGAGGATGCATTATTGAACATTCTGCTCATGTTGGTAACATTACTCACGTCCCAGCCACCAATATCCTGATTAAAAGTGGAGGCCCCGTGGAACAAGCCGGCCATATCGGTGACATTGCGTACATCCCAGCCACCAATATCATGGTTAAACGATGTTACATTATAAAACATCCAGCTCATATTGGTGACCCTGCTCACATCCCAGTCTCCGACATCCTGATCAAAAGAGGATGCTTCCCTGAACATATAACTCATATCGGTAACACTACTCACATCCCAGCCACTGATATCCTGATTAAATGAGGATGCACTGTAAAACATATAACCCATATCGGTAACACTGCTCACATCCCAATGACTGATATCCTGATTGAAGGAAGAATCGGAACTCCACCAGTTAGCTCTGAACATTGACCTCATATCAGTCACACTGCTTACATCCCAGTGACTGATATCTTCATTGAAATCAGGTTCATCCAAAAACAGTTCGCGCATATTGGTAATGCCGGTTGTACACGTTGTCGGGGCATTACCCGGAGTAATCATATCGCGGGTACGTTTGGTATACTCCACGCCATTCACCATTCCACTTTCGCCCACATCAGCCAGCGGACACTTTACCGTTACACCATTGTCTGCTATATAAAATAGCCTTAAAAACGTAGCGGTAATTTCCTTGTCACCCGTCATCACGATCTCCACCTGAGACCCATTCGATTCTGCATCACCGGTCCATTCATACAGGTCGTATGCAGAGCTGGGCTTAGCAGTGAGCAGTACAGACGTTCCATGTTTGTATTCTCCCCGGTATGGATTGCGGTCTACGGACCCTTTTCCATCAATATTCACCGTCAGGCTGTAGGTATTGGCCTCAAACACCGCCGTCACCTCTTTGGCCTCATCAATGGTGAGCTGAATCGTCTCGTCGCTGCCGGAGGCGTCGCCGGTCCACTCGGCAAACTCCCAGCCTTCGGCCGGATTGGCCGTCAGTTCAACTTCAGTACCGAATTCGTGCGTTGAGCTTTTCGCCTGGAGTACCGTTTCAGACACCGCTCCCTGCCCTTCGGTGTTTATCGAGAGGTCGTACTCTTTTCGTTCAAACACCGCCGTGATCTCTTTGGGGCTGTCGACCATCACCTGTACCGGATTTAACGGGCCGCTCACATCACCCTCCCATTCGACAAACTTCCACCCTTCCGCCGGCACCGCCGTCAGCTCTACCGCTGTGCCGTGCTCATATTCTGAGCTCTTTCCGTAGATGATCTGCTCGTACACCGCGCCTTCGCCGTCGGTGTCGATGCTCATTTCATACTCCTGTTTTTCAAAGATGGCCGTCACCTGCGAGGCGTCCTCAACGGTGATCTGTGCGGGATTGTCGGTTCCTTCCACATCCCCTTCCCACTCCACAAACCGCCATCCGTCGGCCGGTTGCGCGATGAGTTCTACAACCGTACCATGCTCATACTCACCGGACTTCGACTGAACCACCTGCTCGCGGACCGCTCCTTCTCCTTCGGTGCGGATCGTGAGCTCGTAGTTCTTTTTCTCAAAGTTGGCGACCAGGGCGTACTCTCTGGCTTCAGAGAGCGTCAGCGGATTGTTGGTGCTCTCCATATCGCCGCTCCAGCCGGTGAACATGTAGTTTTCGGATGGGGTAGCACGCAGCTGCGTTGTTTCCCCCTCTGTAATCGATGATTCCACAGACGGCGAGACCTCACCGGCATCAGACGGGGTGATTTCAACGGTGATGTCATACGTTGCCGGATCCGCGTCGTTATCGGGTTCCGGGGAGGTTGGGGTATCATCCCCGCAGGAAATCAGGGTAAACGCAGCAAGTACGCTGAATGCAATAACAGCTGTTCGTCTCTTCATAGCAATCGTAATTTTCAGATGATATTATAATGGCAATAGCTCTACACACCCTTGATAAGCGCAAACCAGCTGTTAAACCTGTCATTTTTTTACAATTCATCCTTTTGACCGCAAACCCTCCGCAATACGAACAGGAATTATTTTGAGCAGGTTGTACTCCGGGCGTCAACTCTTCATCAAACAGAAAACCCCAAGGCAGAACCCCGGGGTTATTATTTAGTAGCTATGTAAAGATGGTTTTAGTGCCAGCAGGTTTTTACTGGCACGGTTCTCCCCATTCGGGTGTGTTCTCATCCTCCAGTGCCGAGTCACCGCCATTAAACTCAAATGGTGCGCTTTCGATCTCCTCCACACACCAGCCTGTCAGATCTTCATTAAAAGCTTCTGCATCTAAAAACATCCCAATCATATTCTCAGCATTGCTTACATCCCAGCCTCCGATATCCTGGCTGAAAGCATTCGCAGCAATAAACATCTGCTCAAAATCCATCACGCTGCTTACATCCCAATCAGTGATGTTTTGATCGAAATCATCCGTTTCCTGAAACATGAAAGACATGTCTGTTACACTGCTTACATCCCAGCTGCTAATATCCTGATTGAATGACCTTGCGAACGAAAACATTTGTCTCATATTCTCAACACTGCTCACATTCCAGTCGCCGATATCCTGATTGAATTCGGTTGCCTGCAAAAACATGCCATGCATGTTTGTTGCACTGCTTACGTCCCAGCTGCCAATATCCTGGTCAAACTCCTCTGCACCTCTGAACATATTCATCATATTAGTCACACTACTCACATCCCAATCATCAATATCCTGATTGAATTCCTTTGCACCACTAAACATTTCATACATAATTGTGACCCCACTGACGTCCCAATCGCCAATATCCTGGTTGAAATCAGCAGACAGTACAAACATAGCTTGCATATTGGTCACACTACTTACATCCCAATCGCCGATATCCTGATCAAAACTTGCATTAAAAGCAAACATTGCTAACATATCAGTCACGCCGCTTACGTCCCAGTCACCAATATCCTGATTGAAGTCATCTGCATCTCTGAACATCTCACTCATATTCGTCACACTACTTACATCCCAATT
>PWPY01000358.1 GCA_003558575.1 Desulfonatronovibrio sp. | reverse complement strand
TCCATTCCGCCTGCTTCTGAGGGGAATGCCGGTCCCATTTGTTCTTTTGACTCATTGCTGCGGTTTGATGACTGTTTAGCCTGTTCCGGGGCTGCAACATATGACTGGTCACCTTGACCCTGATTTTTGGAGTCAAGAAACTGTACCCGCTGGGCCTTTATTTCCGTCGTATAGCGGTCCTGTCCCTGCTGATCCTGCCATTTTCTTGTCTGCAGGCTGCCTTCAACCAGAACAAGCCTGCCTTTGGACAGATAATTGGAGCACATTTCAGCCTGCTTACCAAAAACAACTATCCTGTGCCATTCAGCTTTATCAACTTTATTACCATCACGGTCTGTAAACGATTCATCCGTAGCCATGCTGAAGTTTGCCACAGCTACGCCACTGGGGGCGTAGGCTAACTTGGGGTCTTGTCCCAGCCTGCCTACAAGTATTACCTTATTCATGGATCCTGCCATGATACCTCCTGCTTAGGGATTTTTGTCGGTCTGATTTTCAGACTTGATCTGATTTTTAAGTTTTAGTTGTCGGATGTTTCTTCCATTTTGTCTAATAAATCTTCTAATTGATAAGATATCTTGTCAGCTTCCTGGGGATTGCGTTCAGCGAGGAATGAGTGAAGCTTTTTTTTGTAATCGTGAGCGTCCTGGATATCTTTGGAAAGAGCATCATCAATATTTTTGGGTAATTGGCCAAGCCGATCCTTATCATACAATGCATCCACAAGCTCTGATAAAAGGTCTTTGTTCTCAAAGCTTTGATCAAAATTTTGGCCAAAAGCAATTTTGCTGAGACCTGACCAGCGTTTTAAAGCCCTATCCTGATCATGGACCTTAGCTGTAACTCGAACTTGAATTAATTCTCCCATTACATTTCCTCCCAGCTACTTTGGATTCTGGCAATCACTTCCTTGATATTTTCAACCTGGTCTTTGGGGCAGATCCCCAAGAGAGGCGAGCCTGCCTCAACGCTTTTGCTTGAATCAAAGTATGTTGTGTAAATTATGCCTGATGGCCCCTCGTATGCAAGAACCGTCTCCCTTTTCATCCTGGATATAATCAGGACTTCGTCCCCTTCCTTTATATTTACCTGACCAAGACCCTTTGCCTTAAGCTTAAGGTCAATGGCGGATACAAAATAATACTTCCCTTTTTCCGGGGCTGTAAATAAGTGAAGGGCCTTTTTAAGTATTATATCGATCACTTCCTGCTTGGTTAGGAAGTGTCTTATTTTGAGAAGAGGTGTGCCAGCCTGGACGAATTGATGATCTTTAATGTCATGGAACATCACTATTTCGCCTTTTTCAGGGGCATAAACAGGCTTTTTGTTTCCCTCTCTGGTAAGATAGGCAAGGAGAGTTCCGGGTTTTTCCTTCCATTTTCCGCTTACTCCAGTCACCTTGGTTCCGGTTTCCTGAATGACGAACTCGATCTTTCCTGAATGAGGTGTTACAATCTCAATTTCTTTATAAGGAGCTTTTTTAATCTCCTCAAGCAGGGATATTATATCAATCAAAGGTTACTCCTTTTTACCTGTAATATAAAAATTCACCCCCCATAGTCATGAGGGCCTGGTGCAGATTATTGCGGATTTCTCTTCGATCCCATATCCCCTGGATGTGGCCCCGGGAAAGGGTCATAAAGGCTTTATGATAATCCGGCTGTATATCTTCACCTGTTGTTTCCTTGATAACTCCGGGTCCTGCAAAACCGATATTGGCGGAACGAACAGCAAACTGATAAGGCGAGCACCCAAGGAAGCTTGCTACTGGACCAGCATATGAATTGGTATCATATAAAACAAGGTACAGGCCACCTGATTCCAGATACCTGCGCACAGCAAGGGTACATCTTGGCATCTGTATAACGCCGTTTGTCCCTTCCTGAATCCTGATTCCGGCAGTTCCATGTACATAGGCAACAAAAGGCAGGTGTTTCCTTTTGGCGAGTTCGGCGGCCCGGATGAACTTTTCTCCTTCAGCTACGCCAACGCTGCCTCCTCTGAATCTGGCCATGAGCATGGCCACTACTACTCTTACTCCTTTGATGGTGGCTTCAAAAGTCATACAGGAACTTTTGTGGCCAGTATCTTTTTTGGCTTTGTCTAATTTAACATCCATTCCGTCGAAGTTCAAAATGTTGCTGCTTTCAATCTTAGAATTGAATTCACGAATTGACCGGGTATCAAAAACATTAAACAAATACCATTCGTATTCCATGGGGAAATGATGCCCGCAATGGCTGCATACTCCGGCAAAGTCACTGAAAAGGTCTGGTCCCCATAAGTCCAGACAGCCAAATTTCGAACTGTTAGGACAGCTCAGCGTCCTGTCCTTGTTGGCCTGGGGACTTACGTACTGGCAGTGTTCATCCCAAAACATCCCTGACTCCCATGTAGACAGGGTGGTCAGCCTGCAGGTATCCTCCTTTTCCTCTTTTATGCCAGGCAGTTTGCGAATAATCTTGGAGCCTTTATTCATTATTCTGCCAAACAGGGCCTGGACTTCTCCCTGAACATCTTCAGCAAGATGAGTAATCTTTCTTTGATGTCTGCCCAGGAATTCATACCGCAGAAAAGAATAAACAGACCATCCGTATTGATTGATGATGGACGCAGTCTTCTGCCACGCAGGGGCTTTATCCTTGAGGAACTGAATACTTAGGGATCTAAACTTCTGGTATCTTTGCCAGACCAAACGTTCTCTAGATTTGGAGGAAAGGCTCCAGCGGACATATATGTTGGGGTTGTTGAGCTTTCTAAGGGCAATGGCCCTGAAGAGCTTAATACCCCTTACAGATAAAACAACTTCATCTGTTGCCAGGATGACTTCCTGCCTCAGTTTTTTGAAGAAATCAAAATGTTCGGACCGCGCTCCAAGTGGTGGCTCTTCTAATACACGATCAACGTATCCCATACCAAGATTGTCAGAAGCTGTGATTTTAAGCTGTCTGGCACATTGTTCCACAAGTTCAGGGGTAGCCCTTGCACCATCACGCAGTCTACCTTCAATGGCTGCTGCACCTTCTGGAGAGATAACAGAATAGTATCCATGTGAAAGCATAATTCTGGTGTCGGCAAGCCCAATGGCTTCAGCACCACCAGAGCCCCCTTCTGAAATAACAGAAACCACAGGTACGCTCAGCCCTGCCATGGTATAGATGTTTTTAGCAATCTGCTGGGCTGCTCCTGGATAGTCTTCAATGGGAAAAGCGCCTGGAGTGAATATATATGTGTGTATAGGAATATTTTCGACTTCCGCAACCTTCATGTACTCCATGGCTTTGGCGTTTCCCCATGGCTTGACAGATCCTCCATTACGAAATTCCTGCCCATGCCCTTTTTCCTGCCCGATGACCATGACCGGCTGTTTATATATCTTTTTTCCAACCCTGCGGGTTATGTATGCCCTGGCAATAATCATGGAGGGGTCAATACTGTATTCGTTTTGTCCGCCGATTTCAGTATAGTTGTCATAGACATTTTCAAGGATATCTTTGAGGCATATCCTCTGAGGGTGTCTCACAATGCGGACCTTATCCATGGGGGTGAGTTCTTTTTCCAGTTTATTCTCAAGGAAGTGGAAAAGATCATTAAGTGAGGACAGGTGCCTTTTCAGCTGATCTGGTCCCAGGTTTGCCAAATTATTCTTAAAGTCATTTAGCTTGGACCTGAGAAGGGCCACATTGGCATTTTCACGATTGCCAAAAATATCTTCTATGTATCGAAGCCTTTCTGTCAGATCCAGAATCTGTTTTTCTATTTGATTCATATTTCTTTGTTGTGGATAGGTTTTAAATATTTGATTGATCTGTTTAGTTGCAGGGAAAAAATTAAAATACCAGGAGGTCTTTTGTTTTTTTTCTGAGAAAACCAATGTTTGATTTTAATGGCTCTCCTGAAGGGTTGGTGCCTTCAAGTACCAGCTTGTCTAAAAATACTTCTCCGCGCCTTTTGGCCTGTTCCAGATCTTCTCCCCAGATAATACCCAAGGCCAGGTTGGGATCAAATTCAGTGGGAATGTCATATGGGCTGAGGGTCGGTACATGGGTGTGCATTTTCAACCATGGATACTCGGGCCAGGAAAAATTCTCTATTCGTCCTACCCACGGGGTAAAATTATTATCCGGGTCTTCGGCCAGGATGCGGTACTCTATGCCCACGCCTTTAAACTTGATATCTCTTTGACTGAAACCTAATTTTTCTCCAAGTCCAGCCCGGATCTGCTCCCGGATAAGATTTACTTCTTTGTCCCGAATTCTGGAGATAATGGCAGAAACTCCATTTTCAACCTGTATCCGGGTGTTTACCTCCATGAGAAAAGGGTGCCCCATTGGACTGATAATCCATTCCCATGTGCCAACGCTATCATAACCAACTTCTCTGGCCATGCGCAGAGAATATTCAATAATATCCTCAAGGACTTTGCCCGCATCAAAGGCATAACTGATGTTTTCCGGGTCAAAACCAGGAGCCACTTCTATTCTTTTCTGTCTGCCAATACTCTGGATAGTGCAGTTTCTGGTCCCGAAATGGACTGCATTGCCATGTTTGTCTCCCAGAATCTGAACTTCAAGAT
>PWPY01000102.1 GCA_003558575.1 Desulfonatronovibrio sp. | reverse complement strand
GTCTGGACGTTGGTTATTTTTCAGAAGAGCAGTTTGCCAATTTTATGGATTCCTGCCTGAAAATATCCATGCTCCTCAACGGTTTTATTCGTTATCTCAAAAAATCCCAACGAAAGTATTAGATTCTTTGCTTATAACCTTGAACCTTGAACCTTGAACCTTGAACCAATAACGGAGCGGATATGTTTGAATCATTGGAAAAACTTCCCAAATATGAAATGCAGTCCCGTCTGGACAGGTTCAGATCAAATATTAGAGAATCTGGAATTGACTGCGGCGCGGTTATGATATTTTCCCGGTTGAATATTTATTATTTTACTGGTTCCTGGGGCAATGGAACCTTGTGGATCCCCATAGACGGCCAGCCGGTTTTCCTTTGCCGCAAAGGAGAAGACAGGTTCGACTTAGAGTCCCCGCTGGAACAGGTGGCCGGATTCAGGTCGTATAAAGACCTGCCTGGCATTCTAAGTGAATTCGGGTTGAAGATTCCGGACAGAATCGGAGTGGAAAAGGCCGGAATTAACTGGGCTCTATCCGACAGCCTGCAAAAGCGGGTTCAGGTCGTAGAATTTACTGGTGTTGACCAGGCCATTGCAAAAACCAGAATGGTCAAGAGCCCGTGGGAAGCGGACAAGATGATTGTCTGCGGCCAGCGCCATAATGAGGCCTTATATGGGATACTGCCTGAGCTTATTCATCCGGGCATGACTGAACGTGAAATCAGCATGAAGATCTGGGAATGTTTCTTTGACCTGGGGCATCAGGGAATGATGCGGATGCAGAATTTTGGTGAGGAGATATTTCTGGGTCATGTTGCTGCTGGAGACAGTGCCAATTATCCCAGTGTGTTCAACGGCCCTGTGGGACTGCGGGGAGAACATCCAGCCATTACCCAGATGGGCTATGCAGGTAAGGTCTGGCAGAAGGACGAACCTCTTGTTGTTGATTGCGGTTTTGCTCTCGAAGGTTACCAGACAGACAAGACCCAGGTATATTTCCCTGAAGAATGGAATGTCCCTGATGAAGTTAAAAAGGCCCATGACCTGTGTATTGAAATTCAGGCTGTTGCTGCTCAGGGCTTAGTTCCTGGAGCAATTCCCGGAGATATATATGGCAGGGCTCTGGATATGGTGGAAAAGGCCGGTTTTGCAGAAGGGTTTATGGGGCTTGGGGGAAATAAGGTTCCTTTTCTGGGGCATGGTATAGGGCTGGCTGTGGATGAGTATCCGCCTCTGGCCAGGGGATTTGATGAGCCTTTACAGGAAAACATGTTTCTGGCCTTAGAACCCAAAATCGGTATCCCTGGTCTGGGCATGGTGGGAGTGGAGAACACTTTCAGGGTGACTTCTCAATGCGGGGTATGCATTACTGGAAATGATTTTAATGCTGTCAGGGTGTAGGGAGGGTTTAGAAAGTTCAGCGTTCAGCGTTCAACGTTCAGGGTTCAATGTTTAAGACAAAAGAAGTTAAGAAGAAGTTCAAGGTTCAAGGTTCAAGGTTCAAGGTTATAAGTGTACCACTTGGGCGACCAGGGATCAAGCCTGCATAACTGCAAAGCTCAATTAGGACTACAATTACGACAACGATAAAAATGCAGATATCCTACGACAACTGATTAAATTAAAATATATCGTTTAAGTTGCTTGTAAGCGCTCCACCCGGGCGCGCCCGGGATCAAACCTTCGAGTAACTTTTAATTTGCCTCAAGCTGTAGATTGCTTCGCTTTGCTCGCAACAAGGATTGCCGCGCTCGCCCCAGTTGAATGGCTGCGCCTACACTGCGTGTATTCAACGAGGTAAAAAGACTCGCTCGCAATGACAACTGAGCTGTTAGGGATGTAGTTGCTCAAAACCTGTCATTGCGAGGGAGCGAAGCGACCGAAGCAATCTGTATGGCAAAACCGTAATGTTCTGAATTTATTGCCAATACGCTTCAAGTTGCTTAGAAGAAGAGAAAAACCATTTCCCCACGGAGTACACAGAAGGCACGGAATTTTTTAAAGCGCTGCGTAGCAACGCAGCTTCCGAGACATTCAGTGTGTTCCATGGGCAGACTTGAAAAATTGTTGCAAAAACAAGATGAGATAGTTTCAGCATTCGTAAAGAAAGACTTTCCGTATGAAAACCAATTCATTTTCACCGTTATAATGTATTATCAGGGGGATTTTTGAACAAACTTCCTTTACCTTTGCAAAGCCTTGTGGACCAGCTTGGTATGCTTCCGGGGGTAGGGCCCAAGAGTGCTTTGCGCATGGCAATGACCATGCTCAAATGGCCTCAGGAGAAAACCAGAAATCTTGGTCAGAGCATCCTGGATTTAAGGGATAAACTTTGCATCTGTTCCGGCTGTTCCAGCCTGGCTGACAGTGATCCTTGTGAAATATGCGCTGATCCTGCACGCGATAGTGAAAAGCTTTGTGTGGTTTCAGAGTGGGACAGTCTTCTTGTTATGGAAGAGTCAGGTTTTTTCAAAGGGAGATATCTGGTTCTGGGCGGGCTTTTGTCACCATTAGACGGGGTTGACTCCAACACTCTGGAGTTTGAAAGGCTCAGGAAAATCCTTGGCAATGGTCAAATAAAAGAGTTGATTTTGGCCCTTGGAACTACTCTGGAATCTGAGACCACAGGGTCTTATATCAAGAACATGTTAGTTAGGGAATTTCCAAAAATTACATTAACCAGACTGGCCCAGGGAATTCCACTGGGATCTGATCTGAAATTCATGGATAAGGAAACATTGAAGCAGTCCATGCGTTACAGGCAAAGTATCTGACTTTTTTTGAGTGTTGAGTCAGATCCGGCTCAACACTCATTTCAGCAGTTAATACTTTTTAACAAAATCCTCCAGCCTGTCCATTCCGATCTTGATATTTTCTAATGAGTTGGCATAGGAAAATCTGAGATATCCTTCAGCACCCTGTCCAAAATCAATTCCTGGAGCCACTCCCACACCGGCCTTCTCCAGAATTTCAAAGGCCAGATTATAAGAATTATCAGATAAAAAAGACGCATTGGCCAGGATATAGAATGCCCCTGTAGGTTCAACGGTTATTCCAAAACCCATATTTTTGAGACGTTTAAGCATATACTTGCGGCGCTCATTATAGAAATGTCTCATTTCCAGAACGTCTAACCTGGTATCTTCCAGGGCAGCGATCCCGGCCCATTGAGCCATAGAATTGGCTGAGATAAAGAAGTTTTGATGGACTATTTGCAGAGTTCTGACAAAAGCTTTGGGAGCAATGAGATAGCCAAGACGCCAGCCGGTCATGGCATACAGCTTTGAAAACCCGTTTAAAACAAAAGCATCATCCGTATATTCCAAAACAGTATGTTCTTTGCCCTCATATACCAGTCCGTGATAGATTTCATCGGAAATAATATAAGGTTTCATCTGACAAAGTTCTTTAAGTGTTTTTTCTGGCGTCAGGTTTCCTGTAGGGTTGGAAGGAGAGTTGATAAAGATACCTTTGGTTCTGTTAGTAATATTTTTGCTTACTATTTCTGGTGTAAGCTGGAATCCGTTATCTTGACTAACCCTTACAGGGACTGCCTTGCCCCCTGCAAAGCAGATAAAGCTTGGGTAACAAGCATAATGGGGGTCCGGAATGATAACTTCATCACCAGGATGTAAAAGGGCGGAAAAAAGCATAAACATGGCTGGTGATGTGCCGGAAGTGACTATGATCTGTCCCGGGTCTACAGTTACGTTGTAAGTTTTGTGGTAGTGTCTGCTGATGGCTTCTCTAAGTTCAGGAATGCCTAAGCTGTGGGTGTAGTGAGTCTCTCCTCGGTCCATGGCCTTGGTTGCAGCGTCTTTAACGCACTGGGGGGTATCAAAATCGGGTTCCCCAATTTCCAGGTGGATTATTTCCCGGCCCTGTTTTTCAAGTTCCTTGGCCCGTTCCAGGATTTCCATTACATAGAAAGGTTTTAGTTCTGAGCATTTATTTGAAATCATTTTTTTCTCTTAAAAAAGTTTTAAGGGTTAACAGGTTGTTGAAAATCTCCCAATTGCTGTGTCACTACAAAAAGTTCAAACTCTTACGTATGCTAAATACGCCGCGACCTTGAACTTTTTTTGTTCCTTGCACTTGGAATTTTTGAACAACCTGCCTAATAAGGACTTTTTCAACACCCAGTTAAGGGTTTCATAATAGTTTCACCCGAAGCAATTTGTATGGCAAAAGCATAATGTCTTGAATTTGTTGTATATGCAGTTCATATTACTTGTAACCATGGAAATAATAGTGCTTTTTCTCCAGTTAGATGTCAATCATCTTAAGGTCTGATCAACCTGTTAGGGCGGTTTCCAGGACTTTTCTTTTGGTCCTGGTTTGGATAGAGTCAGATTTCCATCAACTATAACCACAAGGAATTAATAATGAGCAATGAGCCTAATAAAATAATTTACTCTATGGTAAAGGTGAGTAAATTTTACGACAAAAAACCAGTACTAAAGGATATTTCACTTTCTTATTTTTACGGCGCCAAGATCGGTGTTCTGGGTATGAATGGATCTGGTAAAAGTTCTCTGCTGAAGGTTCTGGCAGGAGTTGATCAGGATTTCCAGGGAG
>PWPY01000231.1 GCA_003558575.1 Desulfonatronovibrio sp. | reverse complement strand
GGAAATATTAAGGCTTATGCCTCCAAAGGAGATATTCAGAGTATCCCGGTGTCAGAAGGACATAATTCACAGAAAGACCTTTGGATAGCAGTCCCTCTGAAAAAAATCACTGACGGTTCGGTCCTGGGAGAAATAAAGGCGGTATTGGACAAATCTCCCATGAGGAAACTTATCAGCAAGCTGCTTCTGGATTCTCTGACCATCGCCCTTATTGCTTCTCTGTTTATTGTGGAACAGATATACTTCATGGTTTCACGTATCCGCAGGAAAAAAATAGAGCCAAGTGAAAGCAGCACTGACCAGGATGTCCTTGACAAGCTGATGCTGGCCAGATTCGCTGCTTTTATCTTTCTGCTGGCCTTTGCCATGCCTATGTCTTTTGTGCCCCTTCAGATGCGCGAACTGTACACACCCATTCTGGGTCTACCAAGGGATGTAATTCTGGGACTGCCAATCTCTTTGGAAATGCTCTGCGCTCTCGGGGCATCTCTTGCTGCCGGGGCAGTGGCGGACAAACGCGACTGGCGTACCCCTTTTGTTCTGGGAATACTGGTGACATCCACAGGATTATTCTTCAGTGCCCAGGCCAGTACTGGAGTAGCCTTTATCCTGGCCCGAGGCGTGTGCGGACTGGGTTACGGGCTTTCCTGGATGGCCCTGCAGAACTTTCTTTTTACCAATTGTACCCCCACTACACGGGCCAGAGGCAGCTCCCATTTTGTAGCCGGACTTTTTTCCGGACATATCTGCGGCACAGCCCTGGGCGCCATGCTGGCTGAGCGCATAGGCTATTCACCAGTGTTCCTGATAGCCATGCTCGTAGCCCTGACATCTCTGGTGTTCTTTATGTTTTTTATGCGAGACCTTAAAGGACAGACTGTCCCAGTATCTTCGGCGGTACCAATACAAGCGAGCTCACTGGGGAGTTTTATAGCCGACCGTAATGTATTTGCCCTGATTTTTTTCTGCGTTATCCCCTTTTCCGTCTGCCAGGTGGGTCTGCTCTTTTTTGCCACACCCCTTTACCTGAACGAGCTGGGCATCAGTCAGTCGGATATCGGCAGGGTTCTTATGATCTATGGTCTGTCAGTTGTTTATCTGGCTCCTCAACTAAGTAAAATAGTGGACCGCAGAGAAAACAAGAAGCCTTTTATTGTGGTCGGAGGACTCCTGGGAGGATTAGGACTTAGTCTGCTGTACATACATCAGGGTTTCTTAGTGATAGTAATAGCCATTTTCCTCCTTGGCCTGGCCAGCAGCATCGGCAGTTCTGCCCAGACAGCATTTGCTTTAAAGTTAGAAGCAACCAGGGAGTTCGGAGTGGGCAAAGCCATGGCCATTCAGAGGGCAGCGGACAAACTGGGGCAGATGCTTGGCCCCTTAGCACTTGGAGCGCTCATGTCCGGAATATCCATTTCCCAGGGACTGGTGGTTCTAGGGCTTGGTTATATGGTGCTTTCCATTCTTTTCCTTTTTCTGGTTAGAGAAGGCTCGCTGGGGAAAAAATGACCCACATGAGCGACTCTGTCATTTTTCCCTCCATAGGTGTTGAGCTTGAGATGCCCACAGCCCATGTGCAGACCGGCCAGACTCATCCTGTTGGTCCATTTTTCCGCAATCTGCAGCAGATCAGAGAGTTGCGGGGGCAAAAAGGGGAACTGCTGGAATATAATGGCAGAGACTATGGGTTAGAGTTTGAAGGAGGCCTGCACTCCATTGATAACGGTTTTAACAACCTTGAGAGTTCCCTTGGGCCAGTCCCACAGGAAGCGGACGGCTTAAATCAGCTGCACAGCCTGATCAATCTGGAACTTAAGGACATTTACGCTGCCCTTGACCGGGAAAAGGCCATGGTCATTAACTTCAGCGAACATCCTGATGTTCAAATAAGCCGGGAATTTTATACCTCTGTCCGGGCGCCGCGCTCCATTTATAAATATCAGGTGGGTTACCGCGGATGGAACCACATGTCTGGATTCGATGCCAAGGCCCAAAACAGTCCGAGCACTGAAATAGATCTGGATAACGCCGTACTTGGGCTCAATTGCCTTATAGGTCTTGCTCCGGCATTTATCGCCCTGTATGCCAACAGCCCCTTTGAGGAAGGCAGGCTTACCGGATTCAAGGAAAACAGGCTGAGAATCTGGGCCAGGCAAATGAACTGTTCCAGACTGCCGGGTGACAGGAAGCTGCACCAGGCTCCAGACAAACCCTTTCGCAACCTGGCAGACTATCTGAGATGGATGTTCGGGCCGGGAACCAGCATGTGGTTTGTGTCCCAGGCCGACCATGTCAAAAACCCCATGGATATGTACCTGATCCCCAATGACCCTCCCCTGCTGAACTTTCTCCGGTCCGGGCCATGTCAGGGAAGATCTTTTTTCCAGAACACTGAAAAAAAAATTGTTCCGCATATTCGTCATCTGGTTTATCACCAGTTCACACAATACACCGACTGCAGGCTGCGGTACGGCCTGAATGACAATGGACCTGAATTGGGCGAATTCATGAATGTCCTGGACAATAATCCGGACAAACTGGAAGAATTTCTAAAACCTTTTATTAATTTCTGCTATCTTGAAGGCCGGGCTGCCGGGGCCAACTATCCGGACGCATATCTGACCGGGCTGGATCGGACTGAAATTTCCCGTTCACTTGTTGTCTCACCTGGCGCACTGCAGTACGGGCTATTGAAAAATCTTCACCAGACTGCCATGCTTGTGGAAAAATACCCTTGGGCTGATCTTCTAAGCTTGCGTAATGAAGCTGCCCAAAACGCCCTGGAAGGTGAATATAATGGAATGAAAGTCAAAGACCTTTGCAGGCAGGTTGTGGAAACAGCTGCACAGGGGCTTGATCCTGATCAGCAATGGATGCTGGATTATCCGTTATGGGTATTGCAGACTGAAAAGACCGGCGCAGACCGCGCCCTGGATCGTATAGACAGCATGACCGGGTCTATCAGAGAAAGAATCAGAAAACTTATACTGGAAAGAAGAACCGTTCCCATCTGACAAAATCACTTTCATTGCAACTTACAAGCGACTTGAACCATTCAAGCAATAAGTTCAAAACAGTTACAAACTGATCAATCCGTACTTACCGGGGCTATATGGTCATAGATTTCATCAGCTGCAGCCAGGACATCAAAGGGGGGATTGAATCCTATGGTCTCAGCTGTTCTAAGATTGATGGCGATTTTGGGGGGAGCAGCCCACCTTTGCTCAAGGTTTCCGGGCTTGGCCCCATTGAATATCCTGGCAATTGTCTCGGCATGGAAAAAGCCGACATAGGCAAAGTCAGCATGGGCTATGCTCAGCAGGGCACCATGTTTTACAAACTCTGATCCAGGCATGGCAAAAGTAGCCACTTCATTTTTAAGGAGTGGATCAAGCAGGTGGGGCAGATTGGACAGATTTTCTCCCCGGTGAACAGTGATATACATGGCCTCCACCTGGGTCGCCAGCTCTGAATAACACGCCTGAGCTTCCTGTGAAGCCTGCTCGAGAGTAACATCGCTGTTTCGGGCATGGCAGGTTTTCAGTTCAAATCCGCGTTCACTGGCCACTTGTTCGGCATCACCAACAGCAGCAAAGGTCCGGCCTTCCCGGCTGTCCTCAAAAACTAAACCCATTGTCCTGAAGCCGGTAATATCATGAAACAGACGCAATTGACGCATGTACCTGTCAGGTTCTATTTTGGCGTGCAAATGGTCGAATCCTGAATCTTCAGCGCTTTTTATTATTCCTGATCCCAGAGGATCGCTGGTAGAGGCGACCACTGTAGGAGTGGAATGTTCATCATTAGCCAGATCCTGGCCGGCCCAGGTCCCCATGGCCAAAATAAGATCCAGATCCTTTTGATTATTCAGCCGGTCAATCAGTTCCCCCTTGGTCTGCATTCGCTGCTCAGCCTCAAATTCCGATGTATAAAAGGCGTCCTTAACAAATTCCACATAGTCTGACTGAACATTTTCAGCCACCCACTGCCAGGCCTGCTCATGATCCGGGTTATATTCTTCCGGCAGGTCCATGGGCTCGATCCAGCCCAGCTCAATAAGACCTTCCACTGTCCTGAAAAAAATGATCTGATAGTCAGGGAACATCCCACCTTCCAGATAACCTATACGCCATTTCTGACCGTTGTTATCCACTGGAGTTACAGGATATTGCTGTGCCCATGATAATGACATGAAAACCATAAGCATAAAAAAGGCCAGAATAGTTGATTTTAGATAGTGCATAACCACCTCAGGAAGGTTTTGATACATATTATTGCTCAGTACGCTCGGTTAAAAAAATTGATACTACTTAAGGAAACAGATATCAACCAGATCTGCTTTACCTGCCGAATCAGATATTTCAGTAAAGGGTGTACATTTGTTGAGGACTGACTTACATTTTTATTGTAATCATCCACTCGCTCTATCCGGAAACTTATGCAATTTTTTGTCGTAATGAACAGCCGTTTCTACGAAGGTTCTGGAGATTCGGCAAACTAAGCTAAAACTGACGTACAAGTAACTTGAAGCGTATAACCAATAAATTCAGAACATTACGGTTTTGCCATGCAGATTGCTTCGGTCGCTGTGGCTCCCTCGCAATGACAGGTTTTGCGT
>PWPY01000116.1 GCA_003558575.1 Desulfonatronovibrio sp. | reverse complement strand
TTTCAGCTCTAAGCGCTGAAGAGCGCCTGCCTGACTTCTTTCAACGTAATCTGGACCTGATCCCTTTTTTCCCTGAACATGGTAAAAAAAGATTCGGTTTTTCAGTGGGCCAAAGCATGTTCACTTCTGATGACATCACCCAGGATAACCCTCCCAAGAATGAAAGACCTTATGCTGGGTGGCTTTACACTACCATGGGAATCAGTTCTGATACAGGCAAAACCCTTGATCAATTTCAGTTGACCCTTGGAGTAGTGGGTCCACCATCCCTTGCTGAAAGATCTCAAAAAGCCGTCCATAAAATCATCGACTCCCCAACACCCAAAGGCTGGCATACCCAACTCAAGTCAGAGCCGGGAATAACTTTGTCATACCAGCGCAAATGGAAGGCCGGTCGGGAATTTGTTGAGGTGGCAGGTCTGGGAATTGATTTTTCTCCTCACCTGGGCGCAACCTTAGGTAATATATTCACCCACGCCACAACAGGTTGCATCTTCAGGGCCGGATTTGACCTTCCCCAGGATTATGGTCCACCTTTAATTAGCCCCAGTATGGCCGGAAGCAATTTTTTCATACCTGCAAACAAGTTTGGATGGTATGCTTTTACTGGATTTGAAGGCCGCGCTGTAGGAAGAAATATTTTTCTGGACGGCAATACATTCAAAAACAGCCGCAGCGTTGATAAAAAGCATTTTGTAGGCGACATCATGGCTGGTCTGGTTTTCAATTTCAGCAAATTCCGTTTAGCCTACACCCATGTATTCAGAACCAAGGAATTCAGCGGACAAAATGGTCTGGAAGAATATGGAGCCATTACCATCACCGCAAGGTTCTGATACATTGACCTGGAGTCTTGAAGCGCGATAATTTCGCAGATACACAGGTAGCTTTGAGTTACTTGCTTGAGATTGATATAACCAGCAGTGAAGTTTTTCTTACCTTCATGGTCAAATAATCTTATCCTGTAACTGTTCACCACATTTTATCACTTTTGCTTAAAGCCTGCTTCCTGATTGGTTTTCGCCATTGCTGCCTGTTTGACCAGCCCTGAGCCCGTTAGTCAAAAGCAAGAATATGGGCACAGACTCTCGGCTACTTGAATAAATTACTGGTTTTGACTTACGGGCTCATGCTGGGAGTTTGCAGCAACAGAAAACAAATCAGGATACAGGCTGTCCCTCAGCACGGTGAATAGATACAAAGTTTTAAATATTAAGAAAAGAATCATAAGCATTGCAAGCAAGTGAGTTCAGGATAAATTCTTAAAATCTGAAACTTGAAAAAAATGCCTGACCAGAAAAAAGCTTACATATTTGCACTGCTGACAGTTGGCATCTGGTCCACTGTTGCTTCAGCCTTTAAAATTTCCCTGCGCTATTTAGACCATATCCAGCTTCTTTTTTACTCTTGTCTGAGCTCCACCTTAGTTCTAACAGTCTTATGTTTGTATTTTTTCGGACCAGGATTCTGGAAAAAAATTTCTTTTGAAAACATCAGGTCTTCCCTGATGCTGGGTTTCCTGAATCCTTTTCTTTATTATCTTGTACTGTTCAAAGCCTATGACCTGCTTCCAGCCCAGGAGGCCCAGCCTTTAAATTATACATGGGGCATAACTCTTGCCCTGCTGTCCATTCCTTTACTTAAGCAGAAGATCAATAAGATGCAGATTCTGGCAATAGTTATCAGCTATTCAGGAACCCTGGTTATATCCACGAGAGGAAACATTCTCGGGCTGGAATTTTCCAATCCCATAGGCGTGGCCCTGGCCCTTGGCAGCACCATTATCTGGTCCCTTTACTGGATTTACAACACCAAAGACACTCTTGACCCTGTGCTCAAACTGTTTCTGAATTTTTCAGCCGGATTGATCTATATTACCATATTTCTGCCTTTTGTATCCACTTTCCATATTGAAGATGTCCGAGGACTTTACGGAGCATTTTATGTGGGGACCTTTGAAATGGGGATAACCTTTGTTTTCTGGCTCATGGCCCTTCGCCTTTCCAGGACAACAGCCCAGATCAGCAATCTGATATACCTCTCCCCGTTTCTGTCCCTTATTTTCATATACTTTCTCGTAGGTGAAACTATAATGCTTTCAACAATCCTTGGACTTGTTTTAATCATGACCGGACTTATTATCCAGAACAGGGCAAAAATCTGAATTTCCCCTTTTGCGAAAAACCCTTGATTTTAAGTATCTTTCAGAGGAAAATATTTTCTCCTTGAGGATAATAACAACTTCTTGTAATAAATAAGACTACTTCAATTACAAAGTTAAAGACAAAAGCATGATCAGCGAATCACTTTACAATGAATATCTTGCTGCCCTGATAGAGGGGGATAAAAAGAAATGTCATAAACTGGTCAAAGACCTTCTTGACAATAATATTTCTCTTTATGACCTTTACGTACACCTGTTTCAGGGTTCTTTATATCATGTAGGCCATTTATGGGAAATCAATAAGATTTCCGTAGCCACTGAGCATATGGCCACCTCCATAACAGAAAGCGTTCTGACCCTTGCCTATCCCAGAATATTTGCAGCTGATCACAAAGGAAAAAAGGCTGTGGTTTCCTGCCTGGTCAACGAATATCACCAGATCGGCGGTAAAATGGTAGCAGACATTTTCGAAATTAATGGCTGGGACGGATACTTTCTCGGGGCCAATACCCCTAAAAAAGAACTTCTAAATATGATTCAGGAAAAACAACCTGACATGTTAGCTTTATCTTTAAGCATATACTTCAACATGAATTCTCTTTATGATGTCTTGAATGACGTACAAAAGTCCTCCCCTGAACTCAAAGTTATTGTGGGAGGTCAGGCCTTTCGGTGGGGAGGAAGAGACGTGGGAGAAAAATTTCCAGGTGTTGAGTATGTGCCTTCAATAAAGGATCTTGAAACCCTGCTGCTTGAAAATGAATAATCATAATTTAATCAACACGAACTGCCCCAACCTGGAAAACTACCTGCAGAACAACGCAGCACTTTTACTTTTGCTTCTTGCCCCTGATGGCAGGATTATTGATGCCAACAAGTACGCCAGAGATATTGTTGGCCAGGAGATTACAGGAGAAAATCTTTCCAGCGTTATCGTCGATTTTTCAAACACTTTCAGCCTTGAACAGACTCTGGAAAAAAACGAAATATCCCATCTTTTTAATGTAACCTCATATACCGGACTTCCCCAGACTTTCTATTTCAGGTTCATAAGGCAAGGCGAAAACATTCTGGCAATTGGAGAGCTGAACCACTTAGAGGTTGAAGATCTACGCAAAAACCTTACAAGCCTCAATAACGAGTTCAGCAACCTCAATCGTGAACTCCATAAAAAAAATGCCGAACTGGTCAAGCTGAATGATCTGAAAAACCATTTCCTGGGAATGGCTGCGCATGATCTACGCAATCCCATCGGTGCCATTCAGAACCTTAGCGAATTTCTCCTTGAAGAAACAGGTGACAAACTCAACTCCGAACATACGAAGTTTATCAACGTTATTCATAGTTCAAGCAAGTATATGCTCAATCTCCTTGATCAACTGCTGGACATAGCAAGAATAGAAGCTGGCAAGCTTGACTTAGATATCCGGCCCACAGACATAATTGAGTTGATCAAATCCTGTGTTTATCTCAACAAGGTACTTGCGGAGAAAAAAAAGGTAGAAATTCAGTTTCACCATTATGAAAGATTTCCGGATATTGAGCTTGATGCCATGAAAATTGAACAGGTCATGCATAACCTTCTGTCAAATGCCATCAAATTTTCAGATCCAGGCTCCACAATATTTGTCAGTGCCTTCCTGAGTAATGAACATATAACTGTCTCTGTCAAGGATGAGGGTCCTGGCATTCCCAAAGAAGATATTGAAAAACTATACAAGCCTTTTTCAAAAACCAGTGTAAAACTTCCTGACGGAGAAAAAAGTACTGGGCTTGGACTGGCAATAGTTCATAAAATAATCCTCGGACATCTGGGGAAAATATGGGTAGAAAGCAAGGTAGGAGAAGGATCATCATTTTACTTCTCTTTGCCTGTAAAAAGCCCGGTCAAAAAATAAGGCATAGCTGTGAATAGAGAAGATTTAATCTTACTGGCAGACAAAATAACCAGACCGGATTCTGAGGCATCAGACGAATATTCCAGAAATATTGACCTGATGACAGCTGAGATGAACAGAAAAATGTCTAACCTGCCTGACCTTGAAGAATTAATCGGCCCAGACAATCTGCAATCCATGATAGACAACCACAGCAATCATGGCAGGTTCATGCATTCTCTTTTCACAAACTTTAAACCTGAAGTACTGGTTGATACTGTAATCTGGGTTATGAGGGCCTATCAGGCAAGAGGATTTCATAAAAAATACTGGGAGGTTCAGCTGAAAACATGGACAGACATCTTTAAAAAACACCTGAGTCCTCATGCTTATGCCAGTATTTCGCCTGTTTATTATTTCATTCTAAAAAATCTCAATACCTTTGAGTTCCTGGCAAATCAGGAATCTATCCCAACGGATCAAAAAAATTATCATTAATCTGAACTGGACTTTTCCTGAACCCTCCTGCACCAATCAGGATTATTTAAGTACCATTCAACAGTTTTTTGCAGACCACT
>PWPY01000051.1 GCA_003558575.1 Desulfonatronovibrio sp. | reverse complement strand
AAAGTCAGGCGTATCAAACTCTTCCCTTCTTTCTATTGACCTGTGACCTCAAAAGGAATTAAGAACTTACCAGGCAGTTAAAGACATCTTTTTTAATGTATCAGGAATTGTTTTGTCTGACTGTTCGACCACGTGAGTTGATAACTTGGATACCAAAACTATCTTCTGGGTGTATAGAATGACTCTAATTAAAATTTTACTTTTTCAGTTGGTTTTTATTTTGTTTCTGGTTTCCCCTGTCCATGGTTCTCAGTTTGAAAATCAGGATTCGTATCACCAGTGGCTCAGAGATTATGGAGCCATGGATATATACGCCATGAGTATAAAAGAACGTGAAGCTGGACCATTGGGTCAACTGGAATACGCAGAAGCTCTGATAAGTATGGGCGACTCAAAAACAGCTGTTTCTGTTTTAAGAAGTATTGATATCAGTCAATCTCCTGAACTCGAAGGTAAGGTTCACTGGCTGATGCACCGGGCCCTGCGCCAGCTTGAAAATTTTGATCAGAGTATTCTGGCTGTGTTAGAGTCTTCAAAGCATTTAGGAAGTGAAGCCACTGCTCAGCTTATGAAAAAAGAGCCAGGACTCAGGGCTTTATGGAATAATGTCTGGAAAAAATGGTATTTTCAGACCCTTACTCCAGGCACAACTAATGAAGGCCGCAGGCTTATCATGGAACAGTCTGCTTTACTTGCAAAATTGGCCTGGCCTGATGACAATTTATGGAGCACCTTATCTATCCCTTTGGTTGATGTTGAGCAAAACCTGCCTGCAGGAAATGATCACATACAGATCTCAAGGGCCTTAGCCATGTGGAGTATAGGACATTGGGCACAGGCTGAAAAGGCCATAGCTGGAATTGATAATCCAGAGGTAAAAGTTTTTTTTGAAAATATGGGTAATTTTTTAAGGAATCCAGCTTCAGGCAGTTGGGTAAACAATACAGAAGTGGGCAAAAGCCTTAGTTTTTTTGCTGTTTATTCTGATCATATTATGAATTATGCTGTGGATAATTTTCAACTATCATCGCCTGGGCTTGGGTCCTGGAACCATTTTCTTGGACAGATAAAAGACCTTTCCATCACGGATGCTCTATACCTTATCAGAAAAGAACTGGCATCCGCCCTTCTTGCTGAAGAGGTGCGGGGACAACTTGAGGCCCTGCAATTTATTTATGAGCTTCAGCTGGGCTCTTACGAAGGATCCTTTGAATCCTGGCAAAAATCTCTAACTAAGTCCTCTGATCTGCCTTTTACTCTTTTTCTTGCAGCAGCCCTTGTTTATCAGGATATCTCGTGGTTAGAGCAATTGCCAGAGGCGAGGTATCCTTTCTTCAAGGAAATACTTAATGCAGCTGGTTTCAATCCGGACTCAGAGCATATGGCTGATTTCTGGACATACAAAGTTGATGAAATAGACTCTCTTTATAAAAAGTATCCCCTTGATTATGCAGTTAATTTCATGTTTTTTAAAAAATCTTTTCAGGATAGACAGGACCAGGCTGCTGCCCTGAACCTGGCTTTTCTTTTCCCCCATTCAGAAACAGGTCAGTACGCTTTTCTCTTTCTGGCCAGGCATGCATATAAAGAAGGGAATAAATCTCTGGCATGGAGATATTTGCAGAATATTTCTCAGGATTTTGCCCAGGGAGAGAGGCAGTTGGAGATACTGGAGGCTAAAGCAGGAATACTTATGGATATGGGACAGGAAGACGACTCCCTGGCAACGTATCAGACAATACTGGATAAAGATCCAAACCGGCTCAGTTATGAAAGAAGGCTCAGGCTGGCACTGCTTGCCCAGGAAAAGAATCAATGGGAAAGGGCCCAAAAAATGCTTGAGGCCATATGGACGGAAAGAGATAATACTTCAACTGAAATTCAGGCTGAAGTGCTTTTCTGGCTGGGGGAAGGAGCTCAGTTCAAGGGGAATATTGATAAGGCACTTGATTATTATTTGCGTCTTTCCTGGCAATATCCGCAGGAGAATATCTGGGCTGTAACCGCCATGTACAGAGCGGGGCTGATCTATGAGCAGCGAGGAATGTTAGATACAGCCAAGAATCTTTTTCAAACTGTACTCAAAAATTCTGACACAAAAAGTCAGAAAGAAGCGGCCCAGCAGAGGTTGAGTTCAATTGAGTCCAGGATGGGCTCTCCTGCAAGTGGTGACACATATCTATTTTAACAGCGTGTTGGAAAAGTCTATATCAGGCAGGTTTGAGATATAGTGGAGCCAGATATGGTCAACAGGTACTTGAATACACAGCAAAAGGACAATAAGGATATGAAGTATATAATGTTTGAAGATTTTGCAGGAGAGCCTACTCCCATAATCTTTCCTGAAAGAATTGAATTTTTAGAAATGCGTGAACTGGTTCCCTATTCTACAGTGCTGTCAGCCGGCCTTATGAAAATTGAAGGCCTTAAAGTTAAATGTTTCAGTCAATCAAAAGAGCTTGGAACCAGCCCTTCTGACAGTGATCCTGAGATAATAGCAAATCACCTGGTGATTAAGTAACTCATGAAATATCGCTCTTTCCTGTTGTCAGGGTGGCACTAACTTAAAGCATGGCTTTAAGTTTCTCGTCGAGTTCAGCAGCTCTATTTTGAATTTCATTTTGCTTTATTCTCGGGGGAACCTGGTATGGCTGACCATATACAACCCTGCACTCTGACCAGAGCCACGGGAGACTGAACTTGTCCCAGGATTTGAATACGTGTCTTGTTCTCATATTTACCCTGACCGGAACAATCAATGCCCTGCTTCTTGATGCAAGATAGATGATTCCGGGCTTTGATTTATGTCTTGGCCCTCTTGGCCCGTCTACAGTAAAAACTGCGTCATTTCTATCGTATTTCATCTGTCTTGCAGTATCTCGCAACGCCTTAAGTCCCTGTCTTGAACTTGATCCCCTGGCCAGACTATAGCCAAATCTTTTTAAAATCTGGGCTATAAGTTCGCCGTCCCTGCTTTTACTTACTACTATGGTAACATTTTCATTTTGATGAAGGTAAAGCAAAGGAAATATCTCTCCATGATAAATGGCAAATACCATGGGAACTTTTTGGGAGCGGAGCTTCAGAATCGGTTCATATCCAATCTGGGTGTAGTTGAGGGTTATTGACCAGGCTCTTGCAAACATTGTCAATGCACTATAGACAAACCTGTTATTGTAATTCATTGTATTTCCTGAATAAATCTCTCAAGCTTTTTATGTACATTTAATCTTTTTGGGTTTTTCGACGTTTGAAGTGGAATTGTTGCTCATAGTTTTTTTGTTTGCAGGCAAGAACAGCATTGGTATTGATATATCCAATACAATTTTGTAATTATTATTAACAATAACTATTTGACCTTGTTTAATGAATAACCATAAACAATACAAAATTATTTCACTTAACAGATTTTTTCTCAACACCCAGTTGTTGCATAATTATTAAAAATTCAAAGGTTAACATTATGAATTCTGAAAAACAGATTGATTGTCAAGGTCTCCCCTGCCCCCAGCCTGTACTTAAATGCAAAGAGGTAATTGAGCAAGATAAGCCTTTGCTAATAAAGGTTCTGGTAGATAATGATCCTGCCTTGGAAAATGTATCCAGGTTTTTATCCCTTCGAGGCTATCATCTGCATAAACCGGAAAAATTAGGTACATACTGGCATATTTCAGCTTCCAGGAAGTCTGATCCTGTTATAAATGAGGATCAGCAAAAACATGCAGCCATAAAAGAAGATCAAGGTTTAGAGCGTATCCTTGTATTTATTTCAAGCGATAAGATTGGTCAGGGCGATGATGAGCTAAGTACAAAACTTATGCTCAATTTCCTGTCAACCCTGCCGGAAATGGAGTCCTTATGGACTGTGGTTTTTGTTAACTCCGGGGTAAAACTAACCATTGAAGGTAGTCCTGCCTTGGAAAGTATTCAGAGACTTGAAAGCAATAATGTGTCTATACTTGTATGCGGAACCTGTCTGGAATTTTTCAAAATTACAGACAAGAAAAGAACTGGCCAAACCACCAACATGCTTGATATAATTACAGGAATGAATCTATCGGATAAAGTTATTTCCATGTAATCATTTTTTATCGGGAAGACGAAAATTACCCATGAACCAAGAAAAGCTTCGGGTTGGTCGTATCAATTATCTTAATATCTGGCCCATTTTTGAAAGTATCCAGGCAGATAGCATAACTCAGAATATGGATTTTGTTTCCGGCCACCCTTCCCTGCTGAATCTCGGACTGGCCAAGGGAGAAATTGACCTTTCACCTTCATCTTCTTTTGAATATCTGCAAAGGGCTGAACAATACATGCTCATACCTGACCAGAGCATCAGTTCTACCAGCGAAGTTCAAAGCGTTCTTTTCTGTCTGCCATTTTCATTTGACTGCCTTGAAAAGTACGTCCGAGATGGCGGTCGTATCAGGCTGACTAAAGCCTCTGCCGCATCAGTCGCACTTTTAAAGGTCTTGTGGACTTTTTTCTGGAAGCTCCCTAACCCTTCCTGGACATTTGCCGAGCCTGGAGAATCCATAGATTCTAAAGAGCCTTTTCTTGAAATTGGAGATTTTGCTCTGAATATTTAT
>PWPY01000083.1 GCA_003558575.1 Desulfonatronovibrio sp. | reverse complement strand
CTGCCTCTGGGACTGCAAAGCAAACTTCTGACATTTCTGGATGACAAAATCATTTATCCCCTTGGCAGTACTAAAGGGATTAAGGTTGATGTCAGGATTGTTGCTGCAACGCTTCGTCCCCTGGAGCAGATGGGAAGAGAAGGGCTGTTTCGAAGCGATCTTTTATTCAGGCTTAATGTTGTGAGGTTACACCTTCCACCTTTGCGGGACAGAGAAGGCGATATCCGTTTGCTTCTGGAAGAGAAGCTGCACTCATTATCTAAGCAGCATAAAAAAAATGTCAGGCAATTATCCTCAGATGCACTCAAAGTCCTTTTGAAATATCATTACCCTGGCAATGTCAGGGAATTGAAAAATATTATTGAATACGCTGTCAACGTATGTCAGGGAGACACTGTGCAGATATCTCACCTCCCAGAATATATTGTAGATGAAGGAATGCGGTATGAACATGAGATCAAATTTTCACCCCCTGCTGCTCAAGCTCAGATAGGTCATCAGGATTCAAAGGGGTGTACCTGGATGGATATGGAAAAGAAAATGATTCTTGAGGCGCTGGTTGCTGCCAAAGGTAAAAAGTCCAAAGCAGCAGACATTCTGGGCTGGGGAAGGAGTACATTATGGCGGAAAATGAAAAAGCTGGGGCTGGAATAAACAATGGCACCTTTTAAAAACCCTGAAAACATCAGAGCTTTGGTCACAGTTCATGATCATAATATATCACCGAGGTTTGATCATACCCTGGAAGTTCTGATTGTTGAAAAATCGTCAGATGGACGGATAGTTGATCGGAAGAATCTCCTGCTTTCTGAGCCGTCAGCTGAAGAAGTATGCAATATTGTTCAAACTGAGTCAGTCCGGGATGTCATCTGTGGGGGACTTGATGAGGAATTCTATCAATATCTGACTTGGAAAAAGATCACAGTATATGATAATATTATCGGCCCAGTGGATTCGGTCCTTAATGCATGGCAGAAGAACAGGCTGAAGCAGGATAAGATTTTTCGCTGAAGCTGAAAGTTTCCGGCTGGAAAGTGACAAAGCCCCTTGCTTTGATAAGAAAAGAGTGCTGAGTCTGGTTTCCAGAAATGCGTGATGTTTCCGTATCAATATGACTCAGGCATCAGAGATGAGTGATGCTCTACAATGAGCCATTGATCACCAAACCATTGGTAGACAAAGGTAAATCTGGCAGGAACTACTGTACTGGAACCTTTGGATGGTGGGAAAAGGGTGAAAGTGTATATGCCTGAGTGAATGGCCAGGTCATTGTAAGTCCGGATACGGCTGTCATTGATTTTGCAGCTGGGCTTGTTAGTCAGGAGTTGGTTAAAATATTCTCTTATTTCAGCATGGCTGCGTCGGACCTTGTTTGATAAAGTAGGCAGGAGAACAGCATTAAAGGCGTAAAGGGCAACGACCCTGTCTGGGTCACAGCTTTCCAGGGAGTTGTTCCACAGGTCAAAAAGAGCCATGATTTTTTGATGGTTGTGCATGATTTATTGCCTGTTTATAACATGGTTTACTTATCAGGCTGGCTGGGAGTTTCGTTCTTAATTATCTGTAAAGCTTTGGTATGAGAGTCAGCGTAAACTGTAGTCATAAAAGCGTAACCTTTTTCTCTGAGTGATGATTCTCTCCAGAAGTTACCTTTAAAGCCCAGGGTCGTCAGTATCAGCAAGTGGGTAATCCGGATCATGAGGGTGTAAGTGGATACAAGCACTGGCTCAATGTTGCTGGAAGAAATTGAGCTCTGGATGAATGACATTATAAGATATATGACGAAAAAAATGCCCGCATATTTCCACATTCCCTTGAAGATGAGCCAGATGATGCCCAGGAAGAATGCAGGCCAGGAAAAACCGATTTTGACTGCATCCAGGCCTTTTGTTGGGTGTTCAAAAATCTTAAATTGCTTCATTTTCAGTTAGCCTGTTAAAGTTTTTAATTAAAACCAGGAGTGGAGGCAGTTCAGGCTGTAGCAAAGTCTGAGCTTCTAAGTGCTGTCTATTATGAGAACCTGGTATGTAACGGGATATTCTTTAAATATTTGATGGCTCAACGAATTTATATTTTAGAGCTTAATAAAAGTAAAGGAATAGTTCTGCTGGAGTATATTAAGGCAGTGTTTTTTATTGCCTGTTTCCGGCGGATGCAATGAGCAAAGGCAAGAATTTGAGTTGAATGCACTCCAAGGAGGTGGTTATGGAAGATCTGGGATTACTAAAAAAAATCAAAATGATGATTGTGGATGATGAGGAAAGGTTTTTGAGCACTCTGGCCAAGAGGCTGGCAGAAAAGGGCGTGTATGTAGAGACGGCATCCAGCGGGTTTGAGGCCCTGGAAAAAATCAGGGACAAATCAATGGACATAGTAGTGCTGGACATTAAAATGCCTCAAATGGATGGAATTCAGACCCTGGGACATATTAAAAAGATTGACTCTGATATTGAGGTAATCCTTCTTACCGGACATGCCAATGTGGAGTCTGCTGTGGAGGGCATGAGGCTTGGAGCACATGACTATCTCATGAAACCTTGTGATTTGGAGTTGCTCATTGAAAAAGTCCTGGACGCCTTTAATAAGAAGGCGGGTAGAGAAGACAAGCGCATTCGTGATCATGTAAGCAAGGAGATGGAGCATTGGCAGAAACACTGGTCAAGACAATAAGGGGCAGTGTCTTTTAACATCCGCCAGTAGTGAAGTAGCGTCAGAGTAGTCAGCAGTGGGTGTCACAGAACAGGGTTGGTAGTAATTTATTGGTTCATATTGTTTTATATTGTTCATGCAGGCAGCATAAGTCTGTTGTTGACACTGATGTTTATTTATTGTTTAAGAGCTTTCATGTCTGTTAGTGATTTTTTGCACAACAACTGTTTCACTTTAGTTCAAAAGGTTGTGCTGAGGGGTGCTGAAAAATCATTAAGGAATATAAGACAGTAAATATTTTTTTTCCATTAAAGGAGGTTTTTATGCAGGAAAAATCCCCGGAACACCCTCTGGTTAAGGATTTGATGGTTGGTTTGGATGAATTCCCAGCTATTTCAGAAGATTCATTTTTTATTGATGCTCATATGGCCCTGGAGAAGGCAAATGAAGATTTTCTGTCCGGTCGCAAGAAATACAGAACTCTGCTGGTCCAGGATGTAAAGGGCAGCATTGTAGGTAAATTGTCGCCCATGGACCTGATTCAGGGACTGGAGCCAAAATATGCTGACGTGATTGATCCCAACAGGTTAAAATTCAAAGATGCTCTGTATGTCATAAAGTCCATGACCACACAGAAGGTTCTGTGGGACAAGCCCCTTGATAATCTCTGTCAGGTGGCTCAGAAAACCAAAATCAGGGATTTTCTCAAATATCCCGTTGAGGGGCATAAGGTCAAAAAAGAAGATTTCTTGGACACTTCTCTCCATCTTTTTGTTGTTGCCAGGCATGACTCTCTTTTTGTGGTTGAAGGAGCAGATCTGGTTGGTTTGCTGCTTTTTGCCGATGTGTATAAATATATTTCCGACAAGATTAAAGACAGCTGCAGTCTGGATTGAAAACAGTCATTATCCCGGCTTAGCGCAGGCTGTACAGCCCAGTATGCCTGCTCATGCATGCTGTCCTCAAGATAATGACCGCAAATGCGTGCTAAGTTGAGAGCTATTGCAAGTAATAGAGAAATTTACATTAAAAATCCATACATATAGAGAGGTATGACTTATGGCTGAAGTTGAATCCATCAAGAAAGAAGCAAGCCCAATGATAATTCTGATTAAGCTTGTTATCGCCATTGGACTGGGGCTGTTTGTGTATTTTCTGCCCACACCTGACAATCTTTCTCCTGAAGGTCACAGGCTGCTGGCTCTGC
This sequence comes from Desulfonatronovibrio sp., assembly GCA_003558575.1. Lineage (GTDB taxonomy): Bacteria > Desulfobacterota > Desulfovibrionia > Desulfovibrionales > Desulfonatronovibrionaceae > Desulfonatronovibrio. Next base: position 785 of record PWPY01000083.1, on the reverse strand, counting down.
TAACTACTGTGGTCATTCTGTTCGTGACCGAGGCCATACCTATCGGAGTTACTGCGCTTCTGGTTGGTTCTGGACTTATTCTGTTCAATATCCAGACCCCTCATGACGCCTGGGCTCCTTACGCAAGTCCTGCAGTCATGTTTGTGCTCATGATCATAATGTTCGGGGTGGTCCTTAATGAAGTAGGGCTGGCCAAACGGATCATGTACTATCTTTTGAAATTTGCCGGCACCAGGGTCAAGCGTTTGAGCCTTATTCTTTCCATAGGCTGCACCATGACCGCCAGTGTTTTTCACGATGCCACGGTCACGGTTATCATGGTATTTGCCTTTGTTCCGGTGTTCATGGCCATGGGCATGAAGCCAGGCCAGGGGCACAGGCTGCCCATGTTCTTTATGATGCTTATCCCCATGGCATCCTCTGCCGGTGGATTTGCTACCTTGCTTGGAGGTGGCCGTAACCCCTTAGCTGTGGAGATTCTGCAGGTATTTACTGAAGAATCTCCAAGATTTGCCGAGGCGATCAGTATAGGTTTTGTGGAATATATGATAATCCAGTTCCCCATAGCCATATTAACGGCCATTGGCACCTGGACTGTACTGTGGGTCGCCTTCAGGCCCAAGGAAAAGGAGTTGACCGGGATAAAACTGGAATATCCCGGCCCCATGCAGGTCAAGGAAATCGGTGTCCTGGTTGTGTTTATCGCTACGTTCGCTCTGTGGTTCATGGGAGACCTGACCGGATGGCATGTGAGCATTCCTGCTGCCCTGGCCATAGCTGGCTTT
>PWPY01000225.1 GCA_003558575.1 Desulfonatronovibrio sp. | reverse complement strand
TTTTTCTTTTGGCAAGGAAATCAAGCAATTATGAGGAGGCGTATCTTAATACGGTGACAAATAATTGTGCAGATTGACGCCGCCAAAAGGAAAAAGAACCGTTTCCGGATGAAAACTAGCTTAACAAAACATCACAGGCCCGGTTAAAGTTTCAACCGGGCCTTCTTGGATAACATTAGATGCTCAACCCCTGGAAAGAAAAAAACTGGCTCCAGAACCTGACTCTGATAAGCATTATTGCCGTTGCCCTTATATATTGGGGATTTTTCTTTGAATTCGGCTACAAGTTTGACTGGAGTGTATTATTTACAACCAACCCCACTTACGGGGAAAACCTTGGTTTTTATCTACTTTACGGCCTTCAGGTAACAATAAAGATTACCCTGATCAGCTCAGTCCTGGCCCTGGCCCTGGGAACTTTTTTCGGACTGGGCAGACTCTCCACCTTTAAGCCTTTTTACTGGGTATCCACAGCATATGTGGAATTCTTCCGTAATACCCCCCTTCTGGTTCAGCTTTTCTTCTGGTACTTTGCCATGCCCCAGGCTTTGCCTGCTGAAATGCGCAACTGGCTTTTCGGCCTCAACTACGAATTCTGGTGCGCAACCATTGGTCTGGCCATTTATACCGGCTCATTCATGGCTGAGGTTATCCGGGCTGGAATTCAGTCCATTGACAAAGGACTTCTCGAGGCATCCTATTCCAGCGGCCTCAACTACTTTCAGATCATGCGAAAAATCATCCTGCCCCTGGCCTTCAGAGCCATAATCCCTCCCCTGGGCAGTGAATTTTTAAATAATATGAAAAACTCTTCCCTGGCCATGGTGGTCGGGGTGGCAGACTTAACCTGGCAATCCCAGCAGATTGAATCCCTGACCTTCAGAGGCTTTGAAGCTACAACTGCTGCTACAATAATATACTTGAGCCTTTCTCTGTCCATATCCGGAATCCTCAACACCATCAATGCAAGGCTCAGGAGCCTTGAAAGAAATAAAAAGGACATCCTGTCTTTAGGAATCAATTTTCTGTCCTGGCCTGTTGCCAAGACATATCTGCTGATAGAAAGCATTTTTTCAACTATGTTTCCCAAAAGAGCTGAGAGACTCAAACTAACCCCAACCCAGACCATTATCAAACAACTGTCGTTATGGTCATGGGCTATACTGGTTTTTTCAGCCAAAGCCCTGTTTGCTCTGGCTTTTGTTTATGGATCATATCTTGTGCTTAAAGGACTTTATTCCTTTAACTGGCAGGTAATCTGGGACAACTTATCTACACTTCTCATCTGGCGCTTTCCAGATGGACGGGTTGATGATGCTTTCATGGGCCTTGGCGGGCTGAGCTTTTCAATCCTCATGGCCGTCATCGCTATTTCCATCAGCTTTTTTATTGGCCTGGTGGTTGGCCTTGGCAGGATGTCCAAAAACAATATCTTCCGCATTCCCTGCATGATGTATATTGAATTCATCAGAGGAAATCCCCTGATTATTGTAATATTCTGGGTTTACTTTTTTATCCCTGTTTTCTTCAACACTTTTATCAGCGTTTTCTGGAGCGCAACCATTGCCCTGACAATCTTTACCGGAGCCTATATAGCTGAGATCGTCAGAGGCGGCATACAGAACATACCCAAAGGTCAGTTTGAAGCTGCCTACAGCACAGGCCTGTCCTATTATCAAACCATGCGACATATTGTTCTGCCTCAGGCCCTCAAGCAGATGATCCCGGCCATTGTGGGCCAGTTCATTGCCATTTTCAAAGACACATCACTGGCCTTTGTCATTGGAGTCATGGAGCTGACCTATGTAGCTCAGATCCTCAACAATCGTCTTATGATCTATCCCTTTGAAATTTACACTACAATTGCTGTGCTTTACTTTATATGCTGCTATGCCATGAGTATCCTGGCTGCAAGACTGGAACATAAACTCAGTCCGGACAAACTCAGGCTCAGGATGTAGTGATGCTTAAAATATTTATTACTGGTGGAACCCTTGATAAAGAATACAGACAAACTGACGGTGAACTTGTCCTGACCAAAACCCATGTTAACGAGATCCTCAGTCTGGGAAAATGTACACTAACGACCAGCCTTGAAATAATTATGCTTAAAGACAGTCTGTTCATGGATAAGACTGACCGTCTGAAGATTCGTCAAAAATGCCTTGATTGCGCTGAAGAAAAGATTGTCATTACCCATGGAACTGACACTATGGCTGAGACTGCCGGCATACTTGGTCAGGATATAAAAGATAAAACCATAGTTCTGGTGGGAGCCATGATTCCCTTTACTTTCAGGGACTCAGATGCGGTCTTTAACCTGGGGTTTGCTTTGGCAGCGGTCCAGACTCTCAAGCCTGGGGTTTATATTGCCATGAACGCAAGGATATTCAGCTGGGAAAACGTCAGAAAAAACAAGAAAACCGGAGAGTTTGAAGAATTGATTTAATTGCGAACCTGTTTCCGGCTTGCTTATTTCCTGAACTTCATATCAAAAAATGGTGACCTGCGACTGTCAAACATCTTCCTGTCATTTTTAATCACCTCTTCATCCAAAGTTGCCTTTTTCATGCCTGGATTTTCATTAAGGATAAACTCTGTCTTGCCCCAGGATGTTATAAGGCAGGAATGCCCGGCCAACTTGCCTAAGGCAGAGCTTCCCATTCCATTGCAGGCCAGTACATAACACTGATTCTCTATGGCCCTGGCTTTAAGAAGAGTAAGCCAATGCTCAATCCTTGCCTGAGGCCACTGGGCATTGATCACAAACAGGTCAGGTTCAGAATCATTCTGAATCAGAAAAAGTTCGGGATAGCGCAGATCGTGGCATATTCCAAAGCCCATTTTTATATCCTTCCACTGGTACGCCTGTGGTGGACTTTCCCCGGCTGTAAAGTGCTCATTCTCCTTTCCCGGCAAAAACAGATGAAGTTTGCTGTATACTTCAAGCACCCCCTGGTCAGGAGTAAAAAGATAAAAGGTATTATAGTATCTGGAATTCTTCCTGCACCAAAGGCTGGCCCCCAGGATATTTCCAGTATCTTTGGCAAATCCGGCCATAATATCCTTTAATTTAAGACATTTGTCAGTCCATAATTCCTTATGCTCATAATCAAAGCCGCCCAGAAAAAGTTCAGGGAACACCCATAAACTTTTCTTATCCTGGCCCGTAATCTTGTCCAACCAGGGGTTGATCTCCTCGACCTTGTTCATTACCGGGGTCTGACATACTCCCACACATAAAGTATCCATTATTAATCCTGTATTCCTGGTATTTAACAATATTATTTGTAACTTATTCACCATGTTCCAGCAAAAAAACCTGGACCCCGGATCTGGTCCGGGGTGACGGTTAAAGCAAGCTGTTACTCTTTACCGTCATTCCGGCGAAAGCCGGAATCCAGTGCCATTGAATAGCCATATTACGTATGTAGTGAATAGTTACTATTATTTTTTCTCAACTTTCTGCATACATCCCTGCTCTCCGCACTTGGGACATTTTTTGGGTTTGCATCTTCCTTCCTTGGTTTCTCCACATTTTTCACACTTAAACTCTGCCATAATAAACCTCCTGCAGTATTTGTTTCTCAATCATTTTCTGATAATTTCAATAATACACCTTACTTTTCAACTTTGATGGACTGCAATTTATCCTCATCAAGATTATAAAGTAGATCAAGAAAGTTTGTCTCAAGACTGCCCGGACCCTTTGCATTCAAAGCTGCTTCTTCACCGCATATCCCCATAACAGACATACCCATGGCAGCGGCCTTGAGATAGTTTTTTTCCACAGCGGAAAATGCAGCTACTATACACGTGCTTGAGCATCCCATTCCAGTTACCAAAGTCATCATGGAATGGCCATTGGCAATCTTTATCATTTCTGTATCAGAAACAATAATATCTTTTTCACCACTTACGCATACAACGCATTTATATTTTTGAGACAGGGCAAAGGCTGCTTCCACAGCCTGATCAGAACCATGCAGACTGTCCACCCCTCTGGGTTTGTCTGCTGATCCCCCAAGAGCCATTATCTCAGAGGCATTTCCACGCAGTATATCAACCCAGCCCTCTTTTAAAAAACGCAATGGAGTATCTGTTCTGATCCTGCTTGCTCCAGCACCAACAGGATCAAGAACTATTGGAGCACCGAGTTCCCTGGCCTTTTGCGCCGCAATCTCCATAGTATTAATCTGTGAACTGCATGGGGTTCCCATGTTCAGTACCAGAGCCCCGGCAAAAGCAGTCAGCTCCTCAATCTCATCTTCAGAAACTGACATGGCAGGTGAAGCACCAACAGCAAGAAGCACATTGGCTGTAATATTCGTGACCACTATGTTGGTAATGTTCAAAACTAGCGGTTTTTTCTGCCTCATTTCCTCAAGTCTTTTCCAGGTGTCTCTATAAGTAATCATAGCCATCCTTGCGGGTTAATAATTGTTAGTTAAAAAATATTGTAACTGTTCACCACTTTATAGGTATATAATTTCCTGGTTTTGGAAATTCGCCAAACAGGGTCGTAAAAACTCACTAATAAGAAAACGTAAATCAAAATCTTTATCTATCCTTTTGTAAGACAAAAATGGATATTGCACTCTTTGAAGTAAATTTAGTCCTGTAACGATTTTGATTAACGCTCT
>PWPY01000329.1 GCA_003558575.1 Desulfonatronovibrio sp. | reverse complement strand
TAGTAACTGTTCACCACATTTTATCACTTTTGCTTAAATCCTGCATCCTGATTGGTTTTCGCCATTGCTGCCTGTTTGACCAGCAACAGAAAACAAATCAGGATGCAGGCTGTCCCTCAGCACAATGAATAGATACCAAAAGTACCGAGTAATGATTATCAAACCTTAATTATTAATGGTATTACTATAGGATCTCTTTCAAGAATCTTTCTGAAAAAACGACGCAGTGTAGATCTGGTCTTTTCCTCCAGCTTTTTGGTGGCCCCAGGGGGAATATCTTCGAATACGTCAAGAAGAAGACATTTAGCATCTTCAAGCACATGATCAAAGTGCTGTTCAAAAATAAAACCCCGGGAAAGAAGTCTGGGCCCCATGATTAAGTCTCCTGATTCCTCACTTATAACCATAATGGCTATAACCAAACCCTCGTCGCCGAGAATCTGTCTTTCCTTGAGAACAGTATGTCCTACATCGCCCACACCCTTACCATCCACAAGAATTGAACTGGCCGGAACATTTTCTTCAAACCGGACTCCTTGCGAAGTAAATGTAAGGGGTTGACCATTTTCAAGAACAATACTTCTTTCCGGAGCCACACCGCACTCTTTGGCTAATTCTGCATGCTTGAAAAGATGCCTGTACTCACCGTGCAAAGGGATAAAAAACCTGGGAGATACAGCCTCAAGCATGACTTTAAGCTCTTCTCTGTGGGCATGGCCTGAAGCATGAATAGCCCTGACTTTTTCGTAAACAACTTCAGCACCCAGACGATAAAGGTTATTAATGACTCTGGTGATGGCTTTGGTATTTCCCGGAATAATCCTGGAAGACATCAGCACCAGGTCATTCTTTTTAATCTTAAGCTGCCTGTGTTCACCAAGGGCCAGTCGTGTAAGGGCTGACAGGGGTTCCCCCTGGGAACCGGTGAGCAGAAGTACAGTTTCTGAATCCTGTAATTTTGGCAGATCTTCAAGGGGACAATAAGTATCATCGTCCACATTCAAAAAACCCTCTTCCATGGACATTTCTATATTCTTGGCAAGACTTCTGCCGCTTATGGCCACCTTTCTACCAAATTCCCTTGCAAGATCGAATATTTCCTGCATTCTCTGAATATGGCTGGAAAAAAGGGTCACTAAGATCCTGCCCTTTGCTTCAGAAAAGAAACCATGCAAGGATGACACTATTTCCCTTTCAGTAAGGGCATAACCATCTCTCTCAACGTTTGTGGAATCGGACATTAACAGCATGACGCCTGATTTTGAAAAATCTTTGATAGCCTCAATATCAGTCATGTGCCCACCCATTGGCTCAGGGTCAAGTTTAAAATCACCTGTATGTATTATCTTGCCCACAGGGGTTTCAATGCCAAGTCCAAATCCTTCGATAATCGAATGACAGACAGGGAAGAATTTGAATTTAAAATCTCCCAGCTCCAGAATCGTTTTTTCAGTGACAACCTCTGTCTGGATATAATCTATCAGATTGAACTCTGTAAGCTTGTTAGCCACAAGCTGCAAAGTAAATCTTGAACCATAAACAGGTACATCAACATAAGGCAGAAGCCATGGCAGAGCTCCAATATGGTCCTCATGGCCATGAGTCAGAATTATCCCTTTAAGTTTGTCCTTATTATTGATTATATAGTCAAACCGGGGGATAACCACATCAACACCAAGAAGAAAGTCTTCAGGAAACATTAATCCGCAATCAATCACAACCATGGAATCTCTGGTCTCCATGACCATGCAGTTTTGCCCAATAGCCCCCAGACCTCCAAGGGGGGTCAAGCGGACATAATTATCATCAACATCCATAAAAAATCTCCCAGAATAAAAAAAACGAAAATTAGTAAATCACTCACCATATTCCTTTGAAAATCCCAGCCTGACTTATCATCCTGGTCAAAAACCTTCGCTGAGATTAGTTATGATGAATGGTTAAGAAAAACACCACCGACAACAGCAACAATATATTACCCTGATCTATCTCCACGGATAAATCTTATGTCTTAACAGTGAGTTGAAAAAATCCTTATCAGACAGGCTGTTAAATTAATAGGATAAATTATCTCATAAGCATACAAAACACAACCAGAAACCAATCATCTCTGTACTTTTCCATACTGTTTTCCACATAAAAAACCGGCACCCCCTGATTCAGACTTATTTTTATTGTACTGAAAAAGCCTGAACCAGAGAATGCCGGTTTTTATTTTTGAAAGGACCTGAAGGCCCTGTTAAGAAACTCTAATCTTCATGACCTGCTTTACTTTCAGCAATGACCTTTTCTGCTATAGGTCCTGGACATTCTTCGTAATGATCAAACTCCAGAGTAAATGTCCCTTGCCCACCAGTCATGGATCGAATATCCTGAGCATACTGCAGAATTTCAGACATGGGGACATGAGCCCTGACCTCGGTAACTCCTTTATCAGAATCAGATCCCAGAACCTTACCCCGCTTACTGGAAAGATCTCCGATAACATCGCCCATGTATTCGTCCGGAACATATACCTGGATCAGAACAATGGGTTCCAGAAGTACGGGTTTGCACTGCTCCACAGCCTTTTTAAAGGCCAGGGAACCAGCTACTTTAAAGGCCATTTCAGAAGAATCAACATTATGATATGATCCGTCATAAAGGGTAATTTTAAAATCAACAACAGGGTATCCGGCAATAACTCCTTTGGCTGCGGTTTCCTGTATGCCCTTGTCCACAGCAGGTATATACTGTTTGGGAATGGCCCCGCCCACAATGGCATCTTCAAACTCATATCCTTCTCCGCGCTGCCTGGGCTCAAGTCTGATCCAGCAGTCCCCGAACTGACCGCGGCCACCTGTCTGTTTCTTATATCTGCCTTGGACTTCAGCCTTGCCCTTGATGGTTTCACGGTAAGGAATCTTAGGGGTTTTAAGAACAATCCTGGCCTTATATCTTCTTCTGGCCTTTTCTACGGCAGTTTCAATATGCAGCTGGCCCATACCTGACAAAAGCATGTCTCCGGTATCTTCATTTCTTGCCAAGTTGAGGTTCACATCTTCATCAAGAAGCCTCTGAACAGCGGAAAACACCTTATCTTCTTCGCCCTTTTCCTCTGCTGCCAGGGCATAGGAAAGGATGCAGGGTGGCAGGTCTTCCTTCATCAGAGTAAATTTATCGCCTTCTTTACATAAAGTATCCCCGGTAGTTGTCTTTTTGAGCTTGGGAGCGGCTACAATACTGCCTGGACCCAACTCTCCTTTTACTGGAGTCTGCTTCTTACCTTCCATGAACAAAAGCTGGCCAAGCTTTTCCTTTTCGTCCTTAACCGGATTAAACACTGTCATGTCCGGTGAAATCTTTCCGGACAAAACACGCATAACACTCAAGTGCCCGGCAAAAGGATCTGTAATGGTCTTAAATACAAAGGCTGACAGATTTTCATCAGGATGAGATTTCCTTGAACTTCCGTCTTCACCCTGCCATTCTTCTCGTTCCAGGGGAGAAGGGAGTAACTGCTGAATAGATTCAAGAAGTTTCTGACCGCCTTTGTTTTCAAGGGCAGCACCTGCGCAGATGGGAACAATCTCCCCGGAAAGAACTCCGGCATGCAATCCCTGATACATTTCCTCAGTGGTCAGACTTCCTTCTTCTAAGTATTTCTCCATGAGAACTTCATCACTTTCAGCAATATTTTCCACTGCTGCTTCCCTGAGTTCTTCAACCATATCAGCCATGTCCTCAGGAATCTCTCCAGCAGTCATGGCACCGTCTTCACCAAAGATATACGCCTTGTTGTCAAGCAAATCTACAACGCCCTTGAAATTTGATTCAGCGCCAATGGGGAGATACAAAGGAACTGGCTTGATACTTAGAAAATTAATCAGGCTCTGGTAGGCCATATCATAGTCAGCCCGCTCTCTGTCCATCTTATTTATAAAAAATATGGCTGGCAGATTTAATTTTCTGGTCTCAGCCCAGATTTTTTTGGTCAGGGGCTTGGCTCCATCAATGGCATCTATCACAAAAACTACGCCATCTACTGCTGTAAGCAAATAGCTGATATCGCCGATAAAGTTATTATCCCCAGGAGTATCCACCAGGAAATGCTGATTCTTTTCCCATTTCAGGGAGGCAAACCCTGGCTGAACACTACCTCTTCTTTTAATTTCTTCGGGTTCAAAATCAAGACTGGTCGTTCCTTCTTCAATCTTTCCCAACCTCTGAATGGCTTTGCAGTTATATTGAAGCATCTCAGCTACAGAGGTCTTTCCTGCTCCTCCATGTCCAACCAAGGCGTAGGTCCTTTGCTTTTCAAGTTTATCCAGCATTAATTTTGCCCCCTTTTATGTTTGACTTTGCAATTATTAAACTCAATATATGACTTCAATCAAAAAAACGGATTGGCTCCAGGATAAAAATAAGATGATAAACAGCTGCTGGACATCTTTCAATGGTCCGGTTATCTGCCACAGGCAATCCCATTATTTTTTCATAACAGTGTGAAAAAGTCCTTATCAGGCAGGCTGTTGAAAAATTCCAAGCGTCAGTCCGGCACCCACTTTTGCAGGTATTACCACGGCATAAGTCTTTACTGACACCTAAAGTGGGTGCCGGATAAAGAGCAAAAAAAGTTCAAGGTCGCAGCGTATTTATCCATACGTAAGAATTT
>PWPY01000322.1 GCA_003558575.1 Desulfonatronovibrio sp. | reverse complement strand
TTGGTTTGAATAGCTTTGGAGAAGGTTTGTTGATTGTCATAATGTATGTTGAAACAAACCTGAAGTGCGGTCCGGTTTCCCCCTTTTGGCGTACACAAGAAAACTCACCAGCCTATTGCTCTTGGCTTACAAAAAAAGATGAGCAGTAAATTTTTTAAAAATCCACATGAAACGTCGGAGAACCAACTTTATTTTGTTCAGATAGCCGAGAGTCTACCTTTATATTTAATGTCTATTGAGAAATAATTGATAAAATATAGTGTGTTATAATCCCCGCTCCCAGGGGGGCATATATAAAAAGTCAGGGGAGGCAGTTTTTCTTTTTTTTCCATAAAAGAAGTCCAAGCACGCCTGCCCCGACGATAATCGATACGATGATATTGCTCATTTGTTGATTTTAGTTCGCTTCTTCCATAACTGCATATCCTGCATCTTTTTCCTTCTTTCTCTGGCTAAAGACTTGGCAACTAAGGAAGTATTCTTCTTTAAACCCCATTTTTCTTTATATTGATCAGCAGTGAGGTCATGTTTGGCCAGATGTTTCTTGGTAATCACTTTGAATTGTTTGCCGCATTCAAGACATACTATGCTTTTTTCCCGAATGGATTTTTTAGGATCAACTGCGGGTTCATCCTGTTCACTGACATCTCCGGTCTCAGACATGACTGACTGGATACCTTTTGCTACAGTAGTAATCATTGAGTTAATTTCTTCTTCAGTCATATTTCTGACTGCAGCCTGAGCCTTAACAATATCCAGAGCTTGTTTCAGATAATCTTCCATTTTTTTCTCCCAAATAAGTTTCTTAAATCAATCTAACATATTCAATATTAACTTTTTAACAAAATGTAAAGGATTCCTTGAATTAAAGAGAAAAGAGTAGATATTATAATAATAATTTAATGGATTTTGAGATGAGTATTAGTTCATTTTTTAGGAAAAAAAAGGATAATTTGTCTTAAGTGCATTGTTTCTAAATAATATGCTCGAATATAAAGTTTGGTTTGGGAGAGATGCATTGAGTGCTGAAAGTTGAATGCGTAGAAGTATGATGGAGGTACCGGAATGTACAGGAAATTTTAAAAGATATAAGTAACTGCTCACCGCTTTAGCAATGTATGGTGAACAGTTACTTATTTTGATTCCACATCAAACGTCCATGAACCCTTAAATTTTTATGTTATTTATCCAGGATGGATGAATAATTCATGAACAAGATTAATTTTTTCTGAGTCCTTTCTGTCCAATATCGCGACGCAGGTACTTATCAGCAAAATCAATCTTGTCGGCTGCTTTATAGCACCTGTCAATGGCCTGTTCAAGGTTTGAGCCAAGTGCGGTTACACCCAGAACTCTACCTCCGCTGGTCAATATTTTACCATCTTCTATTTTGGTTCCTGCCTGAAATACTTTAACCTGTGTATCGGTTTCAGCATCTTCAATGCCGTGAATTTCATTACCTTTTTCATATTTGGCAGGATAACCGTCAGCAGCCATGACTATGCAGACGCTGTTCTCCGGTTTGATGGACAGGTTAATCCGGGACAGTTTTCCATCAACACAGGCCATCATGATTTCAACAATATCGGATTCAAGGCGCATAAGAAGAGGCTGACATTCTGGATCACCAAAGCGGACATTGTATTCCAGGACTTTGGGGCCATCATCGGTAAACATCAAACCTGCATAAAGGATTCCTTTAAAAGGCCTGCCCATTTCTTCAAGGTGCTGGATTATGGGTTTGATAACCAGTTCAGCAGTTTCCTCGTATTTTTCCTGGGGTAAAACAGGGGCGGGACTGTATGCCCCCATGCCCCCGGTATTGGGGCCAGTATCATTTTCTCCAATTCTTTTATGATCCTGTGATGAAGGAAGAATCACATAGTCATGTCCGTCACAAAAGGCCAGAAATGATGCTTCCTCACCTTGTAAAGCTTCCTCAATGACAACTGTTTCGCCTGCTTTTCCAAATACCTGCTTAACCATCATGTCATGCAGGGCTTCTGACGCTTCTTCAATGTTTCCGGCAACAATCACACCCTTGCCGGCTGCAAGACCGTCAGCTTTGACCACAAGAGGGTATGGCTGATTTTTCAGGTATTCAAGGGCCTGGCTGTAATCTTCAAATACCTTGAAATTTGCCGTGGGAACTTCAGCTTCTGCCATTAAAAATTTAGAAAAAGCCTTACTTCCTTCAAGCTGAGCCGCATAAGATCCAGGGCCAAAGCATGGGATATTTTCTCTGGTCAGGGCATCTGAAAGGCCCAGAACCAGCGGCAGCTCAGGACCCACTACCACCAGATCAATTTTTTTATCTTTGGCAAAGTTTATCAGGGCAGGTATATCGTCAACCTCTATGGCAACATTTTCTCCCAGGTATGATGTGCCGCCATTACCTGGGGCGATATAAATGCTGTTGACCAAAGGGCTTTGTTTGATTTTCCAGGCAAGAGAATGCTCTCTGCCTCCTGAGCCGACAATAAGAATATTCATTTATCCTCCTCGTAGCATAAAAGTGTAAAGTAATTATTCAACCCACAAATCAACAATTTCAAATTTGTTTACGTCAACAAGTCCCTTATCAGTAAGTTTGAGTTCAGGAATTACTGGAAGAGCCAGGAAAGAAAGGATCATAAAAGGATTTTCATGTTTAAAACCCATGTGTCTGCAAGCATTGTTGAGTTCATTCATGCCGTCTACTACTTCTTCAAGGGATTTGTTGCTCATAAGACCGGCAATGGGCAGGGGCAGTGCTGTCAGGACCTTTCCACCCTGGACAGCTACCATTGCACCACCCATCTTTTGAGCTTCCATAGCTGCTGTAAACATGTCATGATCATTTGTTCCGGCAATAATCAGATTATGCGAATCATGGGCAACAGTTGCTGCAATGGCTCCATTTTTAAATCCTAACCCCAGGACAAAGCCCAGCCCCACATTGCCAGTTGCCCTGTGTCTTTCCATGACAGTTAACTTGACAAGCCCGATATCTGGATCAGCCTGAGCAAGTCCATTCACAAGCTTCGGACTGACAATGGCAGTCTTAGTGACAATTTGACCCGGGACTACCTCAATGGCTCGAACTTTTTTCCCCTGAGCAGTGATTTCAAAGCTTTTTTCAGAAAGATTTCTGATATGCATGGAATTGCCAGGAGGAGCAATTTCTTCATTAAAAGACAATTCATCAAGCTCTTTGCCCTGGATGAAAACTTTTCTGATTTTAAAGTCATCAATATTTTCCAGAAGAACCATATCTGCCTGATATCCAGGAGCAATGGCGCCGCGGCGCTTTAGTCCAAAATACCTTGCCGGGTTTATGGTCACAAGCTGGATTGCCCTGACTGGATCCATATTCAGGCTGACTGCACGTCGAAGGTTGTCGTCAAGATGACCTGATCTGACCAGATCTTCAGGGTGCCGGTCATCAGAAACTAAGGAAAAATTGGGCCAGTTATGGTCATTTACCAAAGGAATAAGTTCTTCCATGTTATGTTCAGAAGTACCCTGCCTGATCATGATATGCATGCCTTTTTCAAGCTTTTCTTTTGCCTGATCATAGTGAACGCATTCGTGGTCGCTTTTAGGTCCGGCCAGGATATAGGCGTTGAGATCTTTGCCTGTAAGACCCGGGGCATGACCGTCAATGATTAGATTTTCAGCGAATTCCAGTTTGGCCAGGACCTCTGGATCTCCATTGATAACTCCAGGAAAGTTCATCATTTCTCCCAGTCCCTTGAATCTATATGGAAACTTTTCAAGGAGATACTTCATTTCTTTGACCCCAAGTGCAGCCCCGGCATTTTCCAGATGTGTGGCAGGTACGCAGGAAGGCAGTGTAAAATAAATAGCTACTGGCAAATGTGCGGTGGATTTTACAAAGTATTCGATTCCAGTACTGCCAAGGACATTGGCAATTTCATGGGGATCGCAGACAACTGCGGTTGTTCCCTTGGAAGCAACAGTCCGGGCAAAGACATGAGGGGCCAGAAGGGTTGATTCTATGTGGATATGGGATTCTATAAAGCCTGGACTAAGGTATGCTCCCTGTCCATCAATTATCTTTTCAGCCTGATACTTGCCGAAACCAATAACTGTTCCGTCTTTTACAGCAACATCTGTCAAATGGATTTTACCGGAAATAGTGTTTATTAAGTTAACATTGGCAATTAGAAGGTCAGCAGAAATTTTCCCCTTGGCAGCCTGAATTAATTTTATTTTTTGAGATGATGACAAAATATTATCCTCATTATTTTCTTTTAAACATTTTTTCCAGTTCTTTGCCCCCGAGAATTCTAATGATGGGACGTCCATGGGGACAGAACTCGTTGTTATCGCAGGACAAGAGTTTATCCATCAGCCCACAGGCCTCGTCAGGAGTCATGCCTGTCCCTGCCTTGATGGACGTTCGACAGGCCATGGTAATGAAAATTTCATCAAGATCCTGTTTTTTTTGGCTTAATATGTCTTCCAAAAAGGATAGAGCCTCCCGGTGGGACATGAAGTCAGGGATTCCAGAAACAATCAGTTTTTTATCTGGAGTCATTTTTAGAATAAAGCCCAGATTCTTCAGCTTCTTCCAGATATTTTCAAATACTTCATGCTGGGAAGAGTGAATAAAAATGCTTTCTGGAATGGCCAGTCTTTTAATAATGGTCTTCTGGTATCCTTTTTTGAT
>PWPY01000049.1 GCA_003558575.1 Desulfonatronovibrio sp. | reverse complement strand
GGGTTTCTATTGGTTCAACAATGTCATATGCATGTGCGCATTCCTTGGCCAGGCGATTGAGGCTTTGCAGCACGCGTTTCCTTCGATTCTGTTCAGTGACAGGGTCAGGAGCCCTTGCCCCGACATGCAGGATATAAAGACGGTTTGCCTTGAACTTGCTGTCCACTAAGTAAGGCAGAACTACGCCGTCAGTATACTTGAAGTCCGTAGCATAAAGGACCTGCTCAAGAGTAACTTCTGTTTTGAATAATCCGGGGTGATGAATAAATACTGGAAGATTACTTAAACGCAGAATGTCCGAGTCGATATTCCCAAATAAGGCGCTTCCGAAAACCGACTTGGGCATCCAGTGCAAAGCCACATAGTCCACCATTTTTTCTTCAGCCATTTCTATGATACTTGTTGGTACGTGTCCCCTGCGGATATGTATCTGTACAGAGTATCCAAGGCTTATTGCCTCGCTGCTTATTTTTTCAAGTTTTTTCTCGATGACTGTTTTTTGTTGAGAGGTAATTTTTGAAGCCGCGTGCAGTAGATGAATTTCTTTGGTCCCGAAGTTTCCAAGAAATTTGATCATGTTAATTATCATTGCCGGGGTTTCTTTTAAGCTGACCTTAACTGCTACTTTCTGCAACACATGGGCCTCCTTAATATGAAGATAATCGTCGTTTACGAATTGATTGAGCTGGATAGTTTTTTGATATTTCAGCAATGATAGTGAAAAGAAATCATACTCGTAACTGTTCAGCATGTCCGAACAAAAAGAACTGGACCCCGGATCTGGCCCGGGGTGACGGTTAAAACAAGCTGTTACTTTTTACCGTCATTCCGGCGAAAGCCGGAATCCAGAGCCGTTGAATAGCCATATTACATATGTGGTGAACAGTTGCTCATACTTTTCAATTATGCACCATAGCTCGCTGACAAGTCGTTTCAGAGGGCAGGGATACTTGTCAGGGGGTTATGGGTCAAAACATTTTTTAGAAGGGCATCCGTAGCCATCAGAAGGTAAGGTATATTAATAAGTGTAGAGGTATTGTTTAACAGCCCGCCTGATAAGGATTTTTTCACACTGTTAAGCATCTATATCCAGTACTTTTCTGACTGTTCCCGCAAGATCTTTCATCTGGTAAGGTTTGGATAAGAAGGCTTTGGCTCCGAAATCTGAAGGTTCCTTGCCATGAGCATTGGCCGAGTTACCACTGACAATAACGACATTTACAGCAGGATTAAGTTCTAAAAGTTTCTCAAGGCACTTATAACCTCCCATTCCTGGCATGTTCAGGTCCATCAGAATCAAGGCAATACTTTGCCCATGTTCTCTATATATTTCCAGTGCCTGTTCCCCACAGGAAGCGCATATTACTTTGTAGCCGAAGTCTTCCATGGCCTCCCGGTTCAGTTCCTGGATTTCAGGTTCATCATCCACGATCAAGATGGTTTCGTCACCGCCTATGGGAACGCTTTCCGGCTGTTGTTCCTCTGCCATTATTCTTTCGTGTTCCCTGGAAGGGAGATACACACGGAAAGTTGTACCTTTGCCTGTTTCGCTATAGCATTGAATGTACCCGCCATGCGCCTTGACTATGCCGTACACTGAAGCCAGCCCCAATCCAGTCCCCTTGCCAATCTCTTTTGTGGTAAAGAAAGGGTCAAAGATATGGCTGATTGTTTCTTTGTTCATGCCGCATCCTGTGTCAGTGACAGTCAGAAGCACATGAGGTCCGGCATTAGATCCAGGATGGGCTGAAACAAATGAGCCATCCAGAACCACGTTGCCAGTTTCCATGGACAGTATTCCACCATCAGGCATGGCATCCACGGCATTGTTGCTCAGGTTAAGTAAAATCTGTTCGATCTGTACAGGATCGCCTAAGGCTGGCCAGGTTTCCGGGTCAAGGCGCAGCTCAAGGGTAATCATCCTGGGTATGGTTCTTTCCAGTATTCGGGCGACACCTTCCACTTCCTGGTTCAAGTTGACTAACTCCCGGCGATATCCTGTCTTGCGGCTGAAAAGTAAAAGCTGGCTAACCAGCTGTGCTGCTCTGTTTATAGACTCATTTACGGACTTTAAGCGGACTACATCAGGATGATCTTCAGGCTTGGTTTTTAAAATCAGTTCAATATTGCCATTCATAGCCTGGAGCATGTTGTTGAAGTCATGAGCTATCCCTCCTGTCAGTCTGCCTACTGATTCTAATTTCTGGGACTGAACGAGCTGGGCCTGGAGTTGTTCCTTTTCCATTTCCGCATGAAGGCGCTTTTTTTCTCTAAGCTCCAACTGTTCTTTTTTGTCCTGCAGATCCTGATTTTTGATCCGAAGCAGTCGATAAAGCTCAAGTGCCTCAAGTGATGAAGCACAGTTCTGTCCAAGAATCATCAGTAGTGGAAGGGTTATGTCATGCATGCTCTGGCCGGTCTTCAAACTGCCGACAAAAAGGCCTCTGGTTCTTGATGCAGTGGTCATGGCCTGGATAACATGACGGTCCTTTGTACCGGAACCAGCAGCTGTCAGGGGCTTTTCTCCGGTCAGGGCCAGGGAGATCATTCCTTCTTCAGTGAGCCGCTGGAATTCTGTGAGTATGTACTGCCGGGAACTTTCAGGAATGCAGCATCCCAGTGTGAAATCAGATGTATTTTCATCCACGTGCCATAACCCTACCGATCTGAATGCTCCCAGGCGCATGATCCTTGGTGCGAAGTCCTGCAGTACGTCTACTGCTTCCTTATATATTCCAGGAGATGATTTGAACTCTCCCCCTGTTGCGGCAGACTCCAGAGATTCAAGCATGGTTCTCTGGGATTTTTCAAGATATGATATTCTATCCCTGAGCCAAGTTGTCTGGTCTTTGTCATCAGATGGCATGAGCTTGATCCTCTACAATAATGCGCATTAGATCGCGCAGATTGTTTTCAGTTTGGGCGGCCACAACAGGCAGTGCTGTGATGGACAGGCCTGCATTTTTCCATTCATTATAATCCAGAGGTGGAACCCTTCTCGCACCGCTATGCCCATATCCAAGTCCATGGGAGATTATGTCAGCCAGCCTGATTAGAATGGTTTCCCCGGAGTCATCTATACTGGATCTTGAATGATGACTTTTGACCATGTTAGCCAAAGCCTGGGGCACTTTCCATTGTTCCAAAAGCCTGCCCCCGAGTTCCGAGTGAGAAAACCCGAAATATTTGGTTTCCAGATCGTAAAGATTTACCGGCCTGGAAGTTGCGAAGGCCAGCATTTTTCCTGATATTCGGGAATAATTTTTCAACAGTACAAGGCGACCAATATCGTGCAGCAATCCGCCTACAAAAAGCCTCTCCTGAACAGGCATCTTGTTCTGAGTGGCCAGGATTTTGGCCACGACTCCCACAGATAGGCTGTGTTCCCAGAAATCATGCATATTTACCAGTTCGGAAGAGACATCATTGAAGGTAGAGGTGATGGATATGCCCATGGCCAGATTGGTAATTTCTACGGTTCCCACGATGGTAACGGCCCTGCTGAGAGTGTCCACCTTGGACATGAGTCCGTAAAATGGACTGTTGACCAGCCTGAGGATTCGGGATGAAAGGCTTTGATCTTTGGCCAAAACGTTTGAGATATCTGTGGAGGAACTTTTTGGGTTTCCAGTAACTTCAACGATCTCATGAAAAACGTCAGGCAGGGTAACAAGGCTGACTTCTTTGTCCACCAGTTTTTCCAGATGGGGTTTTTGAGATTCATCACCTCTGGACTGCTTAACGTCCCCCAGGATCTTTGGACCCCGATATTTTTCCACAACCTTCCTGGAATTTTTCCTGGTCAGCGTGCTTGCAATTCTTTTTTGAAACAGGAAGGCAAGCTTGCGGTAAAAAGGGGACTCTCTGTCGCAGCAAGCAAATTTCCAATCAGTCAAGGCATCTAAAACTTTTTTCAATTCAGGATCAAGTCTTTCTATGGGATTTTCCGGGCCGGTTGGGGCTGAATCATCGGTAATGTCGGCCTGGGTAATCCCCCATATTCGGGCGATCTTCAGATGCTCTGCTTGTATTTTTGATCCTGCCTGCAGCAGAAGTCTTCCCTGGTTTGTCCGCATATCAGTGGCCAGTGTCATTCCCGGCTTGATTTCATCTAAACTGACTATTCCCATAAAAATCTCGACAAACATCCTGAAAAAAGATTGACAGATAAGAGTCAGGACTTGACCTCACAATATTGTTTTACCCTGGCAGCAGTTCTGTTTTTTTAGTTTACCCCTGTAAGTCTGGACATCATTGTTTCGGCTTCATGGAATTCCGGTTTAATCTGCAGAGCGCGGGTGAGATACTTCAGGGCCGCAGCCTTGTTTCCGGCCTTATCCTGGGCCGCAGCAGCGTTATAAAGTATTTTGGGGTTGTCTTTATCTTTTTTCAGGGCCTGTCTGTACAATGCCAGGGCATCACCGAGATTGTCCCTTTTTCTCAAGGCCACAGCCATGTTGTTCAGGGTATCTCCGGACAGGGAAGGAAAAAGTATTGCTTCAAAGTCTTTTATAAACTGACCAACCAGGTCAAGTTCAAGATAAATACTGCATATCAATTCCTTGAGCTCGCTGTCTTTGGGGGTTAGATTAAGGGCAGTAGTAAAACTTGCCCTGGCCTGAACAAACTGTTTGCCCGCCAGGTAAGCCTGGCCTTGAAATATTCGATATTCAGTATTCTG
>PWPY01000262.1 GCA_003558575.1 Desulfonatronovibrio sp. | reverse complement strand
TTTCCCATGGTCTTCAGCGAATCCAATGTCAGGTCCGTGGATAACTATCCCTCCCTCCTTCTGGATATGCTTCATTCCATTTCCCCTTCAAAACAGATGTCTACCAATGTTGCTCTGCTCACACCGGGCGTATTTAACTCCGCTTATTTTGAACATTCTTTTCTCGCCCAGCAGACCGGCATTACTCTGGTAGAAGGAGCAGACCTTATTGTTAACAATGACTTTGTATACATGCGAACCACCAAAGGTCTGATCCGGGTCGACGTGATTTATCGCCGTATTGGTGAAGATTTTCTTGATCCCACAGTTTTTCGCAAGGATTCATTGCTGGGCATACCAGGAATAATGGAAGTATACCGAAAGGGAAATGTTGCCATGGCTAATGCTCCAGGCACCGGCGTGGCAGACGACAAGGGAGTATATGCATATGTACCTGAAATAATAAAATATTACACAGGAGAAGATTGCATTATCCCTAACATCCGCACTTACTTATGCAGAAATCCCAGGGAGCTTGATCATGTTTTAAAAAATTTAGACAAACTTGTGGTCAAAGCAGCAAATGAATCTGGAGGCTACGGCATGCTTGTAGGGCCCACATCCACCAGAAAGGAGCAGCAGGACTTTGCCGATAAAATAAAAACCAATCCTGAAAATTATATAGCCCAGCCCACAATTTCCCTTTCTAAGTGTCCTGTAATTGTTAATGATCACTTTGAAGGCAGGCATGTGGATTTCAGACCATATATTCTTTATGGCCAGGATATTGAAGTTATTCCTGGAGGCTTGACCAGAGTAGCCCTAAAAAAAGGCTCCCTCGTGGTCAACTCATCACAGGGTGGCGGGAGCAAGGATACCTGGGTTTTAGCATGACGTTGAAAAGTTCACTAATAAAATCCGTCAATATATCAAAGGCGAAAATATGTTAAGTACTGATGCTGATTCCATGTACTGGTTGAGCAGATACCTTGAACGTACAGGAAATATTGCCAGGTTCTTAGATGTAAACTGGCATCTAACCTTGGATGTTCCTGGCGAATACTCAGAACAATGGAAACCTCTTGTTATCACCACTGGAGACAGGGAAGACTTTGAGGCCAGATATCTCGAAGAAAATAAAGAAAACGTCATTTACTTTCTTACAGCAGATCAGAACAATCCCAATTCGATTCTTTCCTGTCTGCGTATGGTTAGACACAATGCTATGCGTATCAGGGATATTATTCCAACAGAGATGTGGGAAGCGATTAATGTTTTCTATCACTATGTTCAGGATGCCTGCAAAAACCCTCAACTGATACTCAAAGAGCCTGATGCGTTCTGCGCAGAAGTAAAATGGCGTAATCTGACCATTGGGGGCATAGGATGGGATATCATGGGGCATGATGAAGCCTGGCGTTTTTTTCAGCTGGGCAGACTGCTGGAAAGGGCAGACAAAACATCACGAATACTTGATGTAAAATATTTCATGCTTCTACCCAGTCTTAACCATGTGGGAACAACCTTAGATACTGTCCAATGGGCTGCTCTGCTTAAGGCTGTGGGAGGATTCCAGGCTTTTCGCCATACCCATGGCCGGATTGTTCCCCAGAAAGTAGCTGACTTTATGATTCTGGACCATGATTTCCCCAGGTCAATTCTGTACTGTCTGACTCAGGCTCAGCATTGTCTTCATGATATTACCGGAACCCGCATCGGTTATTTTACCAATCCTGCCGAACTTCAGCTTGGGCAGATATGTGCTGGACTTTCCTACCATACCATTGACGAAATTTTTGAACAGGGACTGCATGATTTTGTTGATGATCTGCAAATGAGGTTAAATGTATTAGGCAAGGCTGTCTTTGAAACCTTTTTCTCCAGAATCCCTGCTGTTGACCAGACTCAGGAACAATAATTCACACTTTTGGCACAGCTTGGCAAATAGACACGTTACAAAACAATTTAAAAAAGATAATTGCAGGAAAAATCATGACCTTTTGCCTTGGAATAACCGTAGAAGATGGGCTTGTGGGAATTGCAGACACCAGAATAATGTCTGGAAATGTACTGACCACAGCCCCCAAAATTTCCTGTTATAACTTTGAAAACAGCTATGGTGCTTTTTTTATGATGACTTCCGGGCTGCGCTCTGTAAGGGATAAGGTCATGACTTATCTGGACGAAGAGATATCCCTCATGGAAGAACCTCATGACAGAATGTTCAAAGCAGTTAACGCCATATCGGATCAAATAAGAACCGTAGCCAGGGAAGATAAGGCATACCTTGAGGAAAACGGCCTGCAGTTCAACATGCATGTACTTGTGGGTGGCCAGCTGAAAAACGATGCTGAACACCAGCTTTATCTTATTTACCCTGAAGGTAACTGGGTTATTATTACCCATGGTACGCCATACCACATTATAGGTGAAAGTGGATATGGCAAGCCTGTGCTGGACAGGACACTGAAATATTCCGATAAGATCAGTTTTGCCTTGAAAATAGGCTGTCTGGCCTTTGATTCTACCAGAATCAGTGCTTCAGACGTTGATTTTCCTGTGGATGTTGTATTGTACTATAAAGACAGCAACAAGCTGGTAGAGCATCGCTTTGAAAAAAATGATCTCATGGAAATATCCACATGGTGGCAGGAAAAACTGCGCTCTCTCGTATATGAGCTGCCTTCCGAATGGATAGACAATATTGCGTCCCAACTGACCAGTGTTCAGAAGAAAAACCGGTCAGCAAAAAAGTCAATGTCAGGCAAAAAAAATTGATTTACTCAATAAATCATACCACCCTATATTCATAATCTGACAGTGTATTTCTGGAACCTCATACTTTAAGGCTTTATCCCAGATCTGATCCAGCCCAGAAGCTTCTTGAGCATGAATTATCAATAATCCCTGAACCTGCTGGAATGTCTCATGGCATAGATATCCAGGGGAACTCTTTTACACAGATATGGTTCAATCATGAGCACCGGAAAATGACAATAAAATCCATGTGTAAAGTTGAGACTCTTCGGGAAAATCCTTTTGACTACTATCTCAACCCAAACAGCCTGAGCATACCAGTAACTCTGGAACCTTATGAAGCAACAGACCTGCAATCCAGCCTTGCAAGAGGGTATAAGTCAGTAACAGGGACAAAAGATATAATTAAAAATATGGCAACAAGATTTTGTGCCAATAGTAAGACCTTGAGTACAGACTTTATTCTGAACCTTAACAATTGGATTTTCCAAAACATTAGAATCATAGAACGCTTAGAGCCGGGAATCATTCATCCTCAGTCACTGCTTGAGAAAAAACAGGGGTCATGCAGGGACCTGGCAGTGCTGTTCATTGAGATCTGCCGGGAGGCGGGTATTCCAGCAAGATTTGTCAGTGGGTACCAGGAAGGAGATCCTGACATTCCAGAGGCTGAGCTTCATGCATGGGCAGAGGTTTATCTTCCGGGTGTCGGATGGAGAGGATATGATCCAACTCACGGCCTGGCTGTTGCTGACAGACATGTCGCCCTGGCTGCTTCGCCCCACCCTGAGCAGACCATGGCTGTTTCAGGTACTTACAGAGGCACAGGAGTATCGTCTGAGATCAAACATGTTGTTGCAATGCATGTAGAAGCATAAGCCCGTAGTAAAATAAATGTAACCATTCACCATAATATTCATTTTTTACAGAGGTTTTGGAGGTTCGGCAAACTGGGCGTAAACTGTCTGAACGAGTTAGAAAGTTTTTACGACCCTGTTTGGCGAATTTCCAAAACCAGGAAATCATATACCTATAAAGTGGTGAACAGTTACAAATAAATAATAAAGCCGGTCAGATTTAATCTGGCCGGCTTTATTATTTCAAACTTCATACAAAGCTGTTTTCTATATTGATGTAATAACTGACTTTCAAAACCCTGTCTTTTTAATACACGGTTAAGCCTTTTCAATGGAAATAAAGTGTTCCTGCAGAGACAATCCGCCTCCTGCTTTGCTCCACTTGTCAAGACCTCCCACCATCAGCCTGTGGTCTGCAACACCTTTATCTCTGGCTCTGGTTTCCGCGGGCACACCGCTATTAAAGCCGTGAACCATAAAGGCTGCTTCAGGGTGGATAAATTCGGTTACAAAGGCTTTGCTCTGGGCAGAATAGCCATTGTTTCCAGAAACCGTAATCAGATCCCCATCCTTAATTCCCATTTCTGCTGCTTTGTCTTTATTTATCCAGATCACGTTTTCTGACATCTGTTCATGCAGGATGGGATTGTTCATGGTGTGTCCCTGAGTATGTACGCCACAACGGCCAAAGGCAATCCTGAATTGTCCTTTTTCCGGAACTGGCTTGTCTTCATATGGCTTAAGAGATTCAACACCATTTTCTTCCCATTTGGCAGAAATAATTTCAATCTTTCCTGAAGGTGTTTTAAATTTTATATTTTCGCGGTCAAAATATATGGGTTTGTCAATAAGACTTACCAATCCGGTTGCATCAAAATCTTCAACCTTGACTCCGGTTCCTTCCAGCTGGAACTTCCAGATATCTTCAATGTTGTCGAATGCCAGCTTGTCAATACCCATCTTTTTGGCAATTCCGCACAGTATTTCCCAATCAGCTTTAGTATCAAGAGATGTCTCCATGGCGCGCTTTCTTACAAAGAAATGCGGCTTAAGGCCATTTTTACAGGCCATGATACTTTCTCTTTCCAGATATGGC
>PWPY01000067.1 GCA_003558575.1 Desulfonatronovibrio sp. | reverse complement strand
GTCCATGATGTCCTGGATATTGACAGGATCAACAGATACAGTGAGCAGGCAGGTCTGCCCTCCACCTGCTGGAATTGCAAAAGCAACAAGGTTCCAGGCTATGCTGAAAAATACGGTGACGATTTCTGGGCCATGGAATTTCATCAGTTTCGTGAGGAACATGACATGGATGATCATACCATTGGCTGCAATCTCTGCCATGAGCCGGAAAGCATGGATCTGAGGATTACCAGCGTGCCTTTAAGAGATGCATTTGAAAAAATTGGGATTGACCTGGAAAATGCAACTCGTAATGAGATGCGTTCTTATGTCTGCGCCCAATGTCATGTGGAATACTATTTTCAGGATGCAAAGTTTGGAGCTCCAGCCAAGCCGGTATTCCCATGGACACAGGGATTTAATCCTCCAGAAACATATGAGTATTATAAGAGTTTTGGTTCCACCACGCGAGAAGGCTTTGAAGGCTGGTTTATAGACTGGACACACCCGGTATCTGATACACCCATGATCAAGGCCCAGCATCCTGAGTTTGAGATGTGGCAGGATGGTACTCATGGCGCGGCCGGGGTTTCCTGTGCTGACTGTCACATGCCTTATGTCCGTCTGGATGGAAAGAAAAAAATATCATCTCATCGCTGGACTTCTCCTCTCAAACATATTGAGCAGTCCTGCCTGCAATGTCATTCAGACAAGCAGCCGGATTATCTCAAGGAAAGAGTGATATATAGCCAGGAACGGACATGGGAACAGCTTATGAGGGCTCAGGAACTCTCAGTCAAGGCTCACGAAGCCGTGAGGCTGGCATCAGAATATCCAGGCGTGAGAAATGCTGATTATGATCAGCTAATGATTCAGGCCCGTGAAAGAATTAGAAAGGGGCAATGGTACTGGGACTGGGTCTCAGCTGAAAACAGTGCTGGCTTTCATAATCCGGCTAAGGCCATAGATACCCTGGCCAGTTCTCAGCAATACAGTCAACAGGCTGTGAATCTGGCCATGAAAGCGACCAATTATGGGATTGCCCCGGATCTGGAAGGCAATATCTATGAAGTTGTTCCTCCCATAGAAGAGCACAGCCGCAAGCTGCAGATGAGTCAGGAACACCTGGATACTCACCAATGGTTTCAATATCTGCCTAAGTTTGAAGAAGCAGATCTGGTCTGGGATTTGAATAAAAGAGTCAGCAACTGATTCAGTTCAAGACTGAAAATATTGCATCCCGGCTGGCCTTGCGGCTGGCCGGGATTTTTAGTTGGCAATGAACATAATGCAGGATTTGTCGTAAAACAAAAATGAGATGAATGATTAGATATTCGTAACTATTCACCACATACGTAATATGGCTATTCAAAGGGACTGGATTCCGGCTTTCGCCGGAATGACGGGCGGAAAAGGTCAACAACCTTCTTTAACCGTCACCCCGGAGCAGATCCGGGGTCCATGTCTTCTTGTTCGAACATAGTGAATAGTTACACATATTCTTGTATTTTTGACTTAAGTCAATTGTTTCAATGTCTTTAATGATTATTAATAAAGAACTCCTTGTTGTAGACAGAAGTGATTATTTCAACAATCTCTAAGCTGGAGGTTATCATGAGTAAAAAAGTAGTAATTGATCTGAATGAATGTACTGGTTGCGAAGCATGTGTAGAGCTTTGTCCTGAGGTCTTTGCTTTTGATGAAGAAACTGAAAAGGCCAGAGTGATTAAGGAAACAGGCGGGCCTGAAGATTTGATTCAGGAGGCTATAGATACATGCCCGGTGGAGTGCATCAGCTGGGAAGAATAATTTCAAAAGGGTCTGGACTCCAGACCCTTTTTGTTATGAGCAAAGGATCAGCTGAAATATATTAAACATTCATACCGTATTAAATGCTGAAAAACCGCAAGTTTCTTTTGAAATTTTGTTCTTGCCAAATGAAATTTTGTGGTTATATATAAAAGTTCCAGCCATAGTTCCTATCTATTCGAGGGGGCGAAACGGTTTCGACAGGGATGATAGAAGCCGGGGTTGCAGGCCGAGGTGCTGTGGGGACCTCGTTAAACACGCAGCAAACAATTAGTTGCCAAAAACAACGATTACGCACTGGCTGCTTAGATCAGCCACGTTTCCTCTGGCCCATGCCTGATAAGCCTAATGGAAGCGACGACACCCCATCAGGTTGCTCGTTTATAGCCATGTCTCAAGGCGATAAACGATAAGATAATTTGAGACTGGTTTTGAAGATGCCAGTCCGAGGCTTACTTCAAAACGAGAAATAAAATCGGACTATGCCTGTAGAAGCTCTGTGTGGAATGTTCTTGGACGCGGGTTCGACTCCCGCCGCCTCCACCAATTAAGTATTAAATTCAAGTAGTTGTGCTCTAAAATTTTTGTGTCCCACCATATGCGGCCTCAATAGGAAAGCCTGAAGTAATACGCAGGTCCTGTCCGGACCCAGCAAAGTAAAGACATTGTTTACCACTTAACATGGAGATTTGGATAGTGTAGCTATGTTTTTAAGACAGGGGGCAACAATGTATCAATATCTTTCAAAATTATTCAATAAAATAAATTATATGGAGCAGGTATGAGCTTGTTTTTCAGCCTGTGGCTTAAACTTTTTTTTGTGCTAACCCCTTTTTTCGGGTTGACCATGTTTCTCACCATGACCGAAGGTTTTGATGAACCCAGGCGTAGAGATGTGGCTCGGTCTACTTCTCTGGCTGTGTTTTTCTTATGCCTGATCCTTTTTTTTGCAGGAAACCAGATTTTTTCAATATTCGGTATTACTCTGGACTCTTTCCGTATCGGCGCAGGAATATTGCTTTTGCTTTCAGGTATTGCCCTGGTTCAGGGAAACTCAGCAGGGGCAGCCTCTGGCTCTGGAGATGATTTCACTGTAGTGCCTTTGGCTATCCCAATCATAGTTGGCCCGGCAACCATGGGTACTTTACTGGTCCTAGGGGCTGAATTAGATGACTTAGGCTCTAAGTTTGCGGGTATTTTTGCACTTACCTTAGCAGTGGCGTCAATCGCAGTTGTTCTTTACATGGGTTCAGCAATTCAAAAGCGTCTTGGAGTCAGAGGTATCTCAATTTTAAGTAAGTTGACAGGACTAATCCTGTCTGCCCTGGCCGCACAAATGATAATGACTGGAATCCAGGGTTTTTTGATTGTTAAGCCATGATTGTCCCTTCCTGAGTAACTTGAACCAAAAAGAAAACCAAAAGTTTAGCGTCTGGAAGGAAAGACTTTCCAGACTGCAGTTAGATAAGTCCTATGATCAATCCCACTTCGATCATGGTGAACAGTTACAAATTTAGAATTCCTCTGTTCAGGATATGCCATATATGAGGCAGATGGTCATGTGACAAGATTGATGATCAGCCCACCTGAAGCACAGATCAAAACTACCATCCAGGATGGTGCTTTCCAGATTTCAAGAAGAACAAAACCGGTCAGGGCCAGGGCAAATTCATAAGGCCCAATTATGGCGCTGGTCCATACAGGTTTGTACAGGGCAGCTCCGAGGATGCCTACCACAGCTGCGTTGGCCCCGTTCATGAGTGCCCTACTCCAGGCAAGTTTACGAAATGCGTTCCAGAAGGGCAGAACACCCACGAGCAAAAGAAAACCCGGCAAAAATATGGCTGTCAAGGCTATAGCAGCACCCACGACCCCATTGGGAGCTGGTTCCAGGACCCAGCCAAGATAAGCGGCAAAGGTAAATAAAGGACCAGGCACTGCCTGGGCTGCTCCATACCCGGCCAGGAACTGATCCGGGGTTACCCAGCCTGGCTGGACCACACCAGCTTCAAGCAGGGGCAGAACCACGTGACCACCACCAAAAACCAGGGCTCCTGCCCGGTAAAACGAATCCATAAGCGCCAGGGAGTGGGAAGGAAGAATCAGAGTCAGAACCGGCAGCCCCATCAGAAGTGTGAGAAATAGTCCCAGAGACAGGGTCCCTGCTAATTTGGACACTGGAAAATGCAGATCTCTGGAAGAGTCTTGTTCTTCTGACCTGTAAATCCATAATCCTGCCAGTGCCCCTGCAATAATGGCAGCCACCTGACCCATAGGGCCGGCTGAAAAAATCACAATAAGCACTGCTCCCAGGGCAATGGTTGCCCGCTGCCTGTCAGGGCAAAGGCTTTTGGCCATGCCCCAGACTGCGTGGGCAACAATGGCCACAGCAACGATTTTAAGGCCGTGGATTATGCCGGTTCCTACCGGGCCTTCCATGATTGCCGTACCCATGGCAAATAATATCAGGATCAGGGCTGATGGAAGAGTAAAAGCCAGCCATGCAGCAGCAGCGCCCAATGGGCCACCGCGCATGAGTCCCAGGGCGAACCCGATCTGGCTGCTGGCCGGGCCAGGAAGAAACTGAGTCAAAGCCACCAGGTCAGCGTATGATTTTTCATCTAACCATTTGCGCCTGTTCACAAATTCAGTATGAAAATAACCAAGATGTGCAATGGGGCCGCCAAAAGAAGTCAGACCAAGAATGAAAAAAGCACTGAATACTTCCCTGACTCTTGCAAGTGGCCTTAGACTCATATTTTTTGCTCCTTGCACTTGAGGTTTTTGAACGGACTGTTAGATAAGGATTTTTTCAATACCCAGTTAAGACTTGGAATATTTTGCTTATAACAACAGGCTAATAGAAATCATATTATGCCCAGTATCAATCCCACTGCTATAAAAAACAGCAGCCCT